>JARIBI010000077.1 GCA_029257435.1 Sporosarcina sp.
CTTTGATGGAAGACATGCAAACATCCATTGACGCGATTTCAATCGAGATTCAAGCTGTATCCAATCACAAAGATGATGTTGCCATGACAATTCAAACGATGGCAGCGACGTCCCAGGAAACGGCTGCAGCATGTGAAGAAGTGAGTGCTTCTACGGAAGAACAGCTTCGTGCGATTCAGTCTGTGACAGATGCTGCGGAGACGTTGACGAACTTAAGTGAAGAGTTGAGTCATGCGATTGACCGGTTTAAAGTATAAACAATAAGAGAGGGGCTGCCTAATAATCTGGCAGTCCCTTTTTGCTTGCTAATTATTGTTGTGTACTTGCGTCTACTAATCCTTCAAACAATCGCAATGACGTTTCATCACCGCGATTGGATAGTGCTTCTGGATGCCATTGCACACTCATCACAAATTTGTGTTCCGTACTTTCCAGTGCCTCTATAATTCCATCTTTAGCTTTTGCAGTTACGACTAAAGGCTTGAGCACATCATGTACTGCCTGGTGATGAAGTGAATTCACAAGTACTTCGTTGCCATCGACATAGGTGGATAGACGACTGCCCTCCTCGACAACTACAGTATGAGTTGGGTAGTTACGATCAGCCTGCTGTTTATGCTGCAATAACGGCCCCTCCACGTCAGAATAAATGTGCTGATAAATCGTTCCACCGAGCGCTACATTCAATATCTGATGACCACGGCATATTCCAAGTACAGGGATATCCTTTCCGATAGCACATTTCGCAAGCGCCATCTCCATCTCATCACGCTCAGGTGCAATCTTACCCAGCTCCCGTTTCGGTTCTTCTCCAAATAAAAGCGGGTTCACGTCTTCCCCGCCTGTTAATAGCAAACCATCAATGCGTTCGCAGATTTCTTCGATATCCTCAAGCCCTGCTGGAAGCACGACGGGTAATCCTCCTGCTCGTAAAATCGCTCGGCTGTAATCTGCTTTTAGGAACGTTTCTCCATTTTCGTCTATGTCTGATGTGATGCCTATGATTGGTTTTATGATGTCGTCCTCCTTTGGAATAGGTGAAACCAACCCGTTTAAGTAAGAGGTTGGTTTCACGCGTGCTGTGTTCTATTCCCGAAAGGAGATCGTTTCAATCAGTGTGAAGATTTAAGTAACTATATACTTATTTAGCTTCCAGGTACCTTCCCTAAAGGACAATATGAATCCAGCGTTGCCAACACACCGCATTATGACCATGGCAAAGCGACAGAGCACATGCCGATTAAATGCGATAAGCAAACGTCATAAAAGCGGCTTTACCATTAATAATAGGAAGCCGCTTTTCCTATTGCAAAAGGGTTAGGGTATTCGAAAAATCAATTCCCCGTCTGCATCATGCTCGTTGCTAAGTTGAAACCCGAGCGTCACGTACAGAGTGCTGTTTTCCTATGCTTAAAACAAACATGAATGTTTAAACAAGCACGAACGTTTCTTGTACAGGTACCGAAACGGAGTCAGAGGGGCTCTACTGCAAGGGCAAGTCATTTCTCCATTGCCTCAATAATTCTCCGTGCTCCTGTTCTAACCCTTTTATAATCGATTGATGCTCTTCGAGTTCCTTATTCTGCCGTGTTTTCTCCTCAAGAGTAAGCTCATGCTCCGCAGCATACTGAGCAATTTTCTTCATCACATGTAATTTCATTTCAATCTTTTCAAGCAGACGATCTTGCTGCTTGCACAATGCCAATTGCTTTTTGGCGATCTCTAATTCCCCGGGTATCCTATCATTCATCGGAACGCACCTCCCATATATATTCTCTTTTTAATATCGTCTTCTATATGGAAAAATCCACTATGTAAATTAACAGAGTGGTGATAGTAACTATGTATCGGTGTGTAAAATAACAGAACCAATAATTACTTTTGTGCACACTCTCGCATCTCTTTATATTACTATCACTATTTTAAGCTGAAATGATTCTGCATTTACAATAACCGTAAAAGCTTAAGGCTTATTTGGCTGGCACCATCGTCGTCTGAATAGTGTCTGAATTGTTTGTGGTCCAGGTACCTGTTCCCAATTCCACTTTCATTGTCATTCAGGATGAAGGTTTGGTACATCAAAATGATTTTTCAATGGTCACTAAGTCCACGTACTCCGCAGTGCAATCAAGCAAGCTGCTAGGCAACCCAATCAACTCGATATCATCCTCCGTTGTTTCTAGGAGAACCATTCGGCAGTACCTATTCATGTCAAAATCCTTCAAGTGTCCATCTAACGAAAAGGCATTTTGAAATTGTATCCATTCTTTCACAATGTACCGTTTCACTTCATGTGGAATTCTCTTTTCACTAAGCTGATGTAAATCACTAAATTCGTCCAATACCTTCATTTAATTTCCTCCTAATCAATTGAAAAAGGACTTCCCTCCGAAGAGAGAAGCCCAGTTTTTTTGAACATCAGATGAATGCATGTTCTATTATTTAATATATGCTTTCGTTCTATTTCATTACCTATATATGTAAAGTAAATCCTAGTAAAACTAGAGTCTTTTTCATGTAATCTAGTATTAACTAACGAAGAAGTTGTAGAACTCCTTGTGGCTGTCGAATTGCTTGTGTGAGAGGATTGAGTTCCTTGTTTGTTCCAACATGCGAGCTTTTGTCATACTTAGTAGCTTTATATTTTCTTGAAAACAGAAATAGAATTCTTAAACCATTTATCAAATTGATTCTTTTTATCTCCATCATAGACATCATATTCTACTGGATACATCAAATTAAACTTTCGTTTAAACTCTTCATAAGAATAGTCATTATCGCAAGCATTGTGGACTTTTTGAAGTTTTTTATTAATATCCTTTATTAAATTACCTTTTTTTACTTAGAAATACATCCTCGCCAAATTCTTGTAACCCTTTGAATGCAGCTTCTTTTACAGAAAACACCTTATCACTATTCATTCTTCTCCAAAGAATATCTTTAGATTCTGTGAATTTCCACTTTTCAAGTTCTTCTACTGTATCTAACCTTTTCCTCCAACTTGTAGAATCATTCGCTTTCTTCCTAAGTTCTTCATAATTTTCCGGTTTACCAAGTATTATTTCGTAATTCGCCAATACTTTTCCCCACCTTCATCTCATAAATAAAAAATAAAACCCCAGAATCACTTCTGAAGTTTCATTTTTGGAAAGCTAAACTATTAACGAAGAAGTTGTAGAACTCCTTGTGGTTGTTGGTTCGCTTGAGCCAACATTGCTTGTGCTGCTTGAGAAAGAATAGAATTCTTCGTTTGGTTCATCATTTCTTTCGCCATATCAACGTCACGGATACGAGATTCCGCAGCAGTTAGGTTTTCAGAAGATGTGTTTAAGTTGTTGATTGTGTGCTCTAAACGGTTTTGGAATGCACCAAGGTTTGAACGTTGAGCTGAAACCTTCTCAATTGCATCATTTACCTTAGTAATAGCTTCTTGCGCGCCTGCTTTAGTCGACAAATCAATTTCTTTAATTCCCAAAGCATCTGTACGCATATCTTCTATAGTAACTTTCATTGATTGAGTTTGGTTAGCACCAATTTGGAAATCAACTCCGCCACCTTGAGAAGCACTGCTTTGTTTAGCTAGACCAAGTAATTGAGCAGCTTCACTATTATCGAATTTAATGCTACTTGTTGCTTTGTCAGAACCACTTTCAACTACAAAAGAGCCATCCTTAACAGTAACCTTAACATCTTTTACCTGCTCAGAAGTCGGAACTGTCTTATTATAATTTTCAATTGCTTTATTCAAATCTGTTTGAAGTGCTGTTGCTGCTACACTCATATCTCCATTAACTGCTGCTGTTAATGCCGTTTGGAAATTTTTTGTTCCAGCTGCAGTATCAGAAAGGTCAATTGCTATTTCTTTACCATCGACAGTTATAGTCATTTTTGCTGCATCACCAGTTAAAGCTTGTGCGGCTGCAACTGCACCAGCTCCACCTGCTGTATATGTTCCCTCACTACCAGTGCTACTGGATACAGTCGCTGCAGCTTGACCCAATACTTTTTCTGCAAAGTTAGTTGTTCCTGTCGCTCCTGCTGCTATTGATACAGTAGAGGCACCACCAGTACTTCCTGATTCAAACGTTAAGGTACCATTTGTAGCAGCAGAAGTTTTTACAGTAATATGCTCTATTTCTTTACCATTAGCAATATTATATTCATCTATAGATTTATTAATATCTTCTTCTAGTTTAGCTGCTAATCCTTTTGAATCAACACTTGTTCCAGCACTAAACGCAGTTATTTCAGCAGCTGTATGAGTTATTGTAATATCTGCTCCATCAATTTTAAATGTTGCAGATGTTCCATTGTAATTATCCATAGTAGCTTTGGCAGTAGCAGCTGTAGTAACTTTTCCTGCTGTTTCTTTCCCAACTGTAGAACTAATAACTGCTGCATTATCAGCACCAGCTACTTTTTTAGCTCCAACAGAACCATCAATTAGTTTTTTTGTATTGAATTCAGTAGTATTACCGATACGGTCAATTTCTTCTTTCAACTGATTGATTTCAGTGTTGATTGAAACGCGGTCGGAATCGTTATTCGTGTCATTACTAGACTGCACTGACAATTCACGCATACGTTGAAGAATGTCATGAGTTTCATTCAATGCACCCTCAGCAGTTGCAATCAAAGAAATAGCATCCTGTGAGTTTTTAGAAGCTTGGTCCAAACCACGAATCTGTCCGCGCATCTTCTCAGAAATTGCAAGACCAGCAGCATCGTCCCCAGCTTTATTAATACGAAGACCTGAAGCCAATTTCTCCATAGACTTTGATTGTGCATTTGTTGCACTGCTCAACTGACGGTGTGTGTTAAGTGCTGCGATATTGTGATTAATAATCATTATAATTTCCTCCTTGAGTTGTGTTAGGTTCACGTCCTTGTGAACCTGATATATTTGTTGCTCGCTCGGGATCTAATGCCGGCCGAAACACCTTTCCCTTGCTTACATAACTAATATCGGACTGGTTGCTTAAGTGTTTAGTAGTTTTGATAAGTTTTTTAAAACAATGTAGACATCTAACTGACGCTCTATCATTTAAGT
>JARIBI010000007.1 GCA_029257435.1 Sporosarcina sp.
TGTGCTCAGCATGCAAGACCACATGTAAACCAGATTGTTTTTTTGCTTGTTCAAAATAACGATAATCCGTTATTAGAAGTACATCGTCTTTTGTAATTAACACGACACCATTACTTCCTGTAAATCCAGTTACATATCTGCGGTTCCAATCTCCATTAATCATTAACCCATCAATCTTTAGTTCATTCAGTTGGTTTTGAAGTTTCGCTATTCTATTCATTCATTTCCCTCCATTGTCAGGTTGACTACTAGTGATAGTCCTTGTTTCGCATTATAAAAGATATACCGGGAACACTGTTGTTACAATAATTATCGAGATTCCTGCAAACAAAATAGCACTTGGAATTGATGCGTTTTTAGAAGAAGATGTTGCAAACTCATGTTGCTCATTCACTTCTGATACGTACTGTTCCACTTTCGAAGAAGAATTCAAGAATTTTTTAAAGCTATAAAAAAAGAAATCAAAAGTTCCTTTTTTCAATAGCAGAAATACTCCTCCCACCATGAATACTACTAATCCAAAGAGGAAGAAGCCGTCCCAGTAAACTGTTTTTACATCTAGTAATAGAAATATCAGCGCAATCGTGCAACTTCCACTCATAGTCAGTATAGATTTTTTTATCATCTCAAACAGTCCCTTTTAAAGATTTTCAAACTAATACAGCTGGAGCATCCGACTTTGCCCTATATGAAACCGCCTCATCTTCAGTACACGCAACCCAGTGTCCTTCTGTAATCTCTCTCAGTTTACATTCCTCAGAATCGATGGTCCATTTCCCCTTAGGGATCCTAATTCGTCTCTTCTCAACTTCCGGGTCTGGTACAGGGATCGCTGACAGCAACGACTTTGTATATGGATGCAGCGGGTTATCGTATAGCTCACCACTAGCTGCAACTTCAACTAGTTTCCCTTGATACATGACCCCGACCCGATCGCTAATGTACTTCACCATGGATAGATCGTGGGCGATAAATAAATACGTTAAGTTCTTCTCTTTTTGAAGTTTCTTAAGTAAATTCGTAATTTGAGCTTGAATTGAGACATCTAATGCTGAGATTGGCTCATCTGCAATGATGAATTTCGGATTTACAGCAAGTGCCCGCGCGATACCGATTCGCTGTCTTTGCCCGCCACTGAACTCGTGTGGATATCGATTCGCATGTTCTTCCGCAAGGCCGACCGTCTTCAATAACTCGTATACTTTTTCCATTCGATTGACTTTTGATGTATATAACCCATGAATGTCCATTCCTTCTGCAATAATATCCGCAACGGTCCATCTTGGATTCAGAGAGGAATACGGATCTTGAAAGATCATTTGAATATCTTTGTTTAAGTTCAGCGTATTCTTTTTATGAATATCAACACCTTTGAAGAAAACTTCACCCGATGTTGCGTCATATAAACGGACTAACGTTCTTCCCATTGTTGACTTTCCGCATCCAGACTCTCCGACTAGGCCGAATGTTTCTCCTTCATATATATCAAAAGAAAGACCATCTACTGCTTTTATAACTGAATTCTTCCCGCCTTTAAAGTGCTGCTTCAAATCTTTAACTTCAAGTATCTTTTCTTTCCCGATTTCTTTCCTCGGTACTTGATCACTGATTGCTTTTTCTAATTGTTGTTTTTCCTCTAACACCTTTGTAACTTTTGAAGCCTTTTCATGCAATAGCCAAGTGGCAGCGGAATGCGTTTCCGATACTTTAAACATTGGCGGATCATGTAAAAAATCTATCTTTAGCGCTTGTTCATTCCGTAAAGCAAATGCATCACCCGGTGGTGGATATAACAGATTCGGAGGTGAACCAGGAATCGTTTGCAGCTCTTCCTGATCGATCGTTAAGTCAGGCATCGCAGCTAATAATCCTTTTGTATAGGGATGTTGCGGATTATAAAACACCTCGTCCGTCCTCCCTATCTCCACCACTTTCCCTGCGTACATAACGGCTACCCGATCCGCAATATTCGCAACAACACCTAAATCATGAGTTATAAAAATAATAGATGTATCCATTTTCTTTTGAATATCTTTTAACAGTTCCAGAACCTGAGCTTGAACAGTAACGTCGAGTGCCGTTGTCGGTTCATCGGCTATTAAGATAGCAGGGTTACAAGCTAATGCCATTGCAATGACGACACGCTGTTGCATTCCACCTGAGAATTGGTGTGGATATTGTTTCACGCGTTCTGTAGCATTTGAGATTCCTACTAATTCAAGCAAAGAAATCACTTTTTTCTCCGCTTCTTTTCTCGTTATTTTTTGATGAGCAAGGATGCCTTCTAAAATCTGATTGTTGATCGTCATTGTTGGATTTAAAGAAGACATAGGATCTTGAAAAATGATCGAGATTTCAGACCCGCGCAGTCCTCTTATTTCCTTATTCGACATTTTAGTGATATCACGGTCTTGATACGTAATAGTTCCATTAACAATTCTGCCTGAAGGCTTCGGTATTAGCCCCATAATACTCTTCGACATTACAGACTTACCTGAGCCTGACTCACCTACAACAGCTAATGTCTCCCCTTTGTATAAATCGAACGTTACTCCCCGGACAGCACGGACTTCCCCGTCGTATGTGTCAAAAGAGATATGTAGATCATCAACCGATAAGATTTTCCCCATCATTATTCACCTCTATTTCTTCATTTTCGGGTCAAATGAATCCCTGAGCCCATCACCAAGCAAGTTGAAACTAATCATGATTAAACTGATAATGACAGAAGAGAACATGAGCATATGCGGATAGATTTTCAACATTTTAAATCCATCATTCACAATCATTCCAAGTGAAGCGATTGGCGGTTGAAGACCTAACCCGATAAAACTCAGAAATGCTTCTGTAAAAATTGCGCTCGGAATAGTAAACATTGTGGTGATAATGATTGGTCCTAGAGAGTTAGGTATGAGATGGCCCCAGATGAGGTTTTTATCTTTCGCACCTAATGTTCGTGAAGCTAACACAAATTCCTGTCCTTTCAATTTCAAAACTTGACCACGTACGATCCTCGCCATACTGACCCAACCTGTAATAACCATCGCCAAAGTAATCGAAACGATCCCTGGCTTTAATATCAAGATTAAAAGGATGACGACAATCAGGCTTGGAATCCCCATCAGCACTTCGATAATCCGCTGCATCACATTGTCAATCCGTCCGCCATAATATGCAGAAATACTGCCATAAGCTACACCAATCACCAAATCTAAAGTGGCTGCTAAAAATGCGATATATAACGAGATTCTGGTACCTTGCCAGATCCGTGTCCACAAATCTCTTCCTAAATCATCAGTTCCGAACCAATAGTAATCTGTTACTTCTTTTGCTGCGTATTGGTCAGTTCCGCGTATATCAACACCACTGACACCAAGAAAGGATAGGTTTTCCAACACAGGCACTTTTGGAGGCAGATTCGTTCTTGTCAGATCCTGTTCATCGAAGCCATGCGAATTCATGTACGGACCAAACGCCGCAAGAAACATTATCATTATGATGAGGATTAGCCCAGTAAACGCACCTTTGTTCTTTCTCAAACGGATCCATGAATCTTTCATGAACGTGGACGATGGGCGACTCGTAATCCTTTTCTCTTCAAACGCTTTTCCTGACTCTTCAAATAGGTCATCGGTTAACTCAATTTCATTTACCTTCACGACGCCCACCTCCTGAAAGACGAATTCTTGGATCAATGACGCCATACAACAGATCGACAATGAGTATGACGATGATAAACAATAAGCTATAAAATAATGTCACGCCCATAATAACCGGATAGTCATTTGTTAAAATCGACTTGACGAATTGTTCTCCTAGTCCAGGTACACTAAATATCTTTTCAACGACCAATGTTCCGGTCATTAATGAAACCGTTAACGGTCCTAAAATAGTAATAATCGGGATCATCGCATTTCGTAAACCATGCTTCAAAATGACCGTGTGTTCTTTTATTCCTTTTGCTCTCGCTGTCGTAATGTATTCATTGCCCAGTACATCAAGCATTTCTGTTCTCATGAATCGAGCCATCGTTGCAACTACAAATGCCGCAAGTGCAATTGTTGGAAGGATTGAGTACTCAAAGCCCTCCCAGAATGCTACTGGCAACCACCCTAGTCTTACGCCCACCCAATATTGTAAAAGCCCTGCTAATACAAAGTTCGGAATGGATAATCCAAGAACGGCTACCACCATGGCTCCATAGTCAATGAATGTGTTGTGCCTCAAAGCGGCAATAATTCCTAAAAAGAGTCCGAGTATCATCCCTACCACTAAAGATTGAGCCCCTAATATAGCTGAAACGCCTATTCGTTCACCAATGATGCTGCTAACCGACCTGCCATCAAATTGAAAAGAGACACCAAAATCTCCTTTTGTAATATTACCGAGGTATTTAAAATATTGAACAGACAAGGGTTCATTTAATCCATATCGTTCATTTAGTACTTCTTTTTGCGTTTCAGATAATCGTTCATCATTAAAAGGAGATCCTGGTAGCGTTTGCATTAAGAAGAATGTAAACGTCACAATGATTAAAAAAGTAAACAACATGTATCCAATTCTGCTGGCAATATATTTTTTCATGCAAGTCACCACCTATATTGTGTTGGTTAGCAGATAATCTGCCGTATCCCTTCAAACAATCCTTCAAATTGAAGAGATACGTTTTGCAGATTATGCTCGTTAAATTAGTTGTCGATTGTTACCCACTGGTAAGAATACGTAGAGTTTGCATGAGCAGTAAATCCTTTTACATTCGGCTTGATCAGTCGTGCTGATCCAGCTTGATAGAGAGGAGAAATTGCTGCTTCTTTCCCGATTAAAATCTCTTCAGCTTCCTGAAGTTCTTCAAAACGCTTGTCTAGATCCGTGAAATCCACCATTGCTTTTTTCACATTTTTATCGTATTGCTCATTTTTAAATTCCTGCCAGTTATACGCACCATCCGATAAGAAAACTGAGAGGAATTCTACTGGATCCGCAATATCGTTTCTCCAGCCTGAATATGACAAGTCATAGTTCAAGTCATCTTCTAGTGCTAACTTTTGTTTGTTCGGCTGCTGATTGATGGTGATACTCAAACCCGGAAGATTTTTCTCCAATTGGTTTTTCATATACTCAGCCACTGACTTTCTTTGGCCGTCATCATAACTAAGCAAACCTAGGTTTATTTCTTTTACGCCCAGTTCTTCAAGTCCCTTGCTCCAAAGCTCTTTCGCTTCTTCAGGTGTTCCTTTGTTTAAATCGCCAAAACGTTCTCTGAACTCTTCACCATCTGATGATTGTACAAATCCAGGGAACACTAACCAGTACGCAGCTTTAGAACCATTCTTCAAAATAGAGTCTGCGGCTTGTTCTTTGTTCCATCCCATGTCAATCGCCTTTCGGATATTGACGTTTTTCAGGAATTCGTTTTTCTGATTCATTCTCAGGAAGTACACTTCAGATTTTAACGAAGTCGTATATTCTTTATGATCTTTGTAAACGTCTACAAATTCGGATGAAAGATTCGCAACATCGATTGTATCTGTTTCATACAGATTCACTTCAGTTGAAGTGTCTTTTGCTACTTTGAAATTCACTTCATCCACGTTCACAATATCAGCATTCCAATAATCTTCATTTTTCTTCAACGTCCATTTTTGATCATGTTCCCATGAATCCAATGTAAACGGACCATTGAAAACGAGGTTTTCTGGTTCAAGTCCATATTTCTCTCCTTGTTCTTCAGAAAACTTTTCGTTTTGTGGATAGAACACTGGATTTGTTAGAAGTTCAGTAAAGTACGGAACATCATTTTCGAGTTCCACTTCTAATGTAAAATCGTCAGGAGCTGTTGCACCTAGTTCGTCTACTTTTCCGTACATCTCATCATCAGGATTTTGGATCTTCGCAGCACCTTTTACAGAATCCATCAAATACGCATGAGGAGATATTGTATCTGGATGCAATGCTTTCTTCCATGCATAGAGGAAGTCCGTTGCTTTAGTTGGTTCCCCATTACTCCATAACGCATCTTCACGTAAATGGAATGTATATTTCAATCCATCTTCACTCACATCATAAGTCTCTACAAGACCTTCACTTACTTTGTCATCTGCATCTATTCTGAATAGACCTTCAAATACGTTCTGTATCATTGTTTGTGAGAGTCCATCCATTGCACCATTCGTTTTCAGTGTTGGTATTTCTCCCGCTACAGCTAAATGAAGCACACTTTTCTCTGCTTTTTCATCTGATGTAGAGTCACCGGCTTTCTCTGGTTCTTGTGCGCTCTCCCCTCCATAACAGCCCGCCAACAAAACTAAACTCCCAATAATCATCATGAAGAACCATAAGCATTTCTTTCTCATCTTTTTCGCCTCCTAATAATGTTGTCTATAAGTCCAAAAGTGTTCAAATTATTTTACAGATAATTCAGTGGGCACTACATCAGTGTCCAATAACTTTTAAAAAATGAGTCTAAATAGTTATAAAACAACTATTTTTTACACTTAATCTCTAAATGACTCCAAACGCCGGATCTTTTCCAATTATTCAGTCTTTCATATCTAATATTCTTCCTTTAAAACCAATTTACTCTTCATATAGATAAAAAACGGTATCGCAATCTCCCTCTTAAAACCCAATTAGATAAGTATCCACATCCCCTCTATTCGTCTAATTCTTGTACACTTCACCAAGTACATAATAGTATTGCAATTTCTATGCCAATCCCCTCTGAACCGTCCCGAATATTCTCATTTTCCATCGAAGTTTAAAATTCCTTATGCTATAATAAATTCTATATTCAAAAAAATTAATACATTTCCGTGGTCTCCTAAAGGAAATGAGGATGATGGAACCACGCATTTGTTTGCGCATTCTCACATACCATTGAATTTAAGACAGAACAAAAAAGCTTATAAAGCACTTCTACTAACTAAGAAGTATTTTATAAGCGGGATAGATACTTTTCAAACTCGTACATAAGGGGGAATAGTCATGGAGCTGGGACTTCAGCAACGGCAGGAACTTAATCTATTGATGACTGTTGAGTTAAGACAAGCCATAGAATTACTACAATACTCCACCTATGAACTCGA
>JARIBI010000063.1 GCA_029257435.1 Sporosarcina sp.
AATCAGAAATCCATTCCCATATAGCCGATCAGTTCACCAATGGCTGAATCCATAATGAGCAGGCTGATCAGGAAACCGAGGATTGCTGTGAATGCAATATAGAATAGGAATGCATAAAATCCATCGATGGATTTTGTTTGATGTGCGAGCAGTTTGATCATCACATATGTTGGTACTGTGCCGAAAGCCAAAATGATTCCGATGTACAGAATGATGCCTGAAACCGTGTAAGAACTAATGAGTGCAAGAAGAATACTTACTGCTGAAAGTGCAATTGGAAGCGCAAAGTATCCTCCGATTTTACGGACGATTTCACTGAATGTTTGATTCTCCGAGAATAGCTTACTGGTCACGTAAACAGAAGTTAAGTTTACAGCCAACACTAGTAACGAGAATAGGGCCAAGTAAAATACGATTGTCACGATAGAAGGTCCATCATAGATCCCGTAAGCGGCTCCGAAAAGCGAACGAATGATGGAGTAGATTGCGAGTGCCGTGAGCAGGATGTAAAGTCCGATACTCAATAAGCTATTCTTCAATCCTGAATTTACGTCTTGGAAATGAGCAGAAGGTGATTTGACTTGCTGCAGCAGGAAACTCAAAAATAATTTGGATTCACTCTTCAGCTTTTCAATTTGTTCGTTCGGTTGTGCAGGTGCTGCTTCTGGTTGCGGTGCTTGCTGATAATACTGGGCAGGATCGGGTTGAGTTGCAGCCGCTTCCGTTGGTTCATTGTTCGTGGTATTGCTAATAAGTGAGGTACCGCACTTTCCGCAGAAGTTTCCCTCTGATTGGGTGTGTCCGCATTTTGGACAAGTTTTCATTTGACCGACTCCTTAATATTTTGTCTTTTTTGTCTCCAAGTCAATGATCGCGTCTATTACATAATCGCCATTCACCTTTGAAATCACATACTTTTTCTTTCGATCGTACCGCAGTGGCGGGTCTTCATAAGAACTGTAGTTGAATTTCTCATAAGACAGGAGTTCGAAGGAACCGGAAGACTGAGGTGTTACTGAAGTGACGTCATTCAACAGGAATTCATAGGCGTACCCAGGTATTGTAGTGTGGTCGGATACAAACTTTGCATAATCATTCCGGATTACTGAACCGGTTTTGAAATAGTCTTCAATAAAACTGAAGTCTGCATAATAGATGGCGTCTTGGTAATCAGAACGGAAACTCTTATAGAAGTCTTTCACCTCTGTAATTTCTTCCGTAAGCTGCTGTTCCTGCTGGACATGTTCGAAAGCAAGATAGATTTCTTCTGAGACTGCAGGAACTTCAGCTGATTTCACTTCTTTACCATTTTTGTCTTTGCTGACTGCTTGTATTTTGGTGGACTTGTTCAATTGTGCAGGTGAGATTTCCTTCAGTTCACTCACTTTTTTCTTTGTGGAAGTGCCATTAATGTAGACAGTTGCATCTTCCAAGTCGGAGGATAAGTAAAGCGTCGTAAAATTCCAGTCGATATCCAGTTGGTGCTTATTCGTTTCGCTTGGAGTCACAGAATAAAGCCCCTTACCTGATAAGGGAACCATCCCGCCGGTCGATTCGAAGGACCATTCGTATTCTCCAGGGATGAATTGTCCGATTAAAACAGATTCTTCAGCTTGAGCTGTCGTGATTTCCTCACCACCGAAATGGAAAGTTGTGTTTCCAAGTGGCGGTGTAACGGTAACGGCAGTCGGCAAAATCGTGAAATTCACGTCTTGATAGAGTCCGAGGATTACAGGTTTCTTCGTAATGGAAATGAATTCCCCTGTATCGTAAATCATGTCCGCAGGCTGTTTGTTTTTAATCTTTTCTGCTTCGTATGTAAGTTCGTTTCGGAGATCTTTCCAGCCGTACTCACTGACAAGTGCATAAAAATTATCGGCATTCGCAATCGTTCCCTTTTTAAGGGTGAATTGCTTAAAGAATGCTTCATGATCCTGGTTGTTGTAAGCGGTATTCATGCTGTCGATTTTCTTCATAGGATCGTACATGTTTTGCAGGGAAAAATGGGTTGATATAAGTCCGATAGCTACAATGCCTGCTAGAATCAGCATGATTTTGGAACTTTTCTTCATAGGTTGTTTCGGTCGAACTGCGGACTTTTGTGCGACGGATGGTGCAACAGGTGGGGGTGAAGCGGGAGTGGCTGTCTGTTGTGCATCATTCAGTTGGAACGTCTTTCCGCAATTTGAGCAAAAGTCTGCTTCTTCCGGATTCGGTTTTCCGCATTCAGTACAATATTTCATAATTTTGTCTCCTTTCTTCGTTTGAATTGTATTATACAGGAACAAAAGTAGGAATAAAAGAGTGCGTACATGTGCTTATCTGTCAATAAGAAAACAGAAAAGCTGTAGGCAATTCCTCTAATGATATGCGTGGCTGTAATGTTAAAGAGCAGGAGTGAAAATAAAAAACGAAGTCCTCAACTATCAGGACTCCGTCTTAGTGAATGAGTAATTTTGTTCAACGCACTCCAGAAAAAACAACTAACCAATCTCCCTTATACCAGTACTTCAGAAGTCTCCTGCGATGTTGTATCGTCAGAGTTAATCAACCGCCCCGCCACTTCCAACGCCTTATCCGGATTCCCTTTAGCCGTATAATAGTTAAACAAATCCCGGTCATAAGTTTGCGCCGTTAACGTATACCCATGTGATTTTAAATAGGGAAGAACGCTGTCGAATAAATACGTATGGTACTCATCCTTCTGTTGAAAAGCGGAATACTTGTGCAGAGTAAAAATGAGGCGATACAACGTTTCGTTGCACAACTCTGCAATGGAAAGACCTTCTTCAATCAGGTCAATTAGTTGTTCTTGAGGCATGAACTTTCCGATAAGTGCGCTTCGTGTATAGCCTTCCAATGATAATAAGTAGAGGAGAGAGTCTTTGTCTTTCAACGCCATGGATTCTTCATAAAGCGATCCTGCCGATTCGTAATTCTGTCTTCTAAAGTGCTCGTAGGCGAAGTTATGCAGCACTTTTGCTTTTTTCTCCTGCGAATTACACAAGTCGCACAGTTTTATCAGGTTTTCGTATTGCTCAATCGTATCGTTGAAGTTTCGATATTGGTCGGACTCGACTTGGATGAGCATCAGGTTTTCGGTATCAATGATCCGAAGGAATTGGTTGGTCTTTTTAAAATGGTTTAAGGCTTTTTCTGCATAATGATACGCTAGGACAGGGGAGTGCACATTTTGATAAGCCACTGCCAAGTCGTAGTAGATGGATGGATTGGAGTAGAATTTAAAATCAACCGTATTAAAAATATCAATGGACTTTGTATGTTCGTCGACAGCAATATAATACAAAGCTAGCACGTGTTTAAACAAGTTAGACTCATACACTGCCAAGTCTTCTGAGAATCGCTGAATCTCATCAAGCCGTTTTTTCGCTTTTTTCGTGCAGCCTTGCGCCAAGTAATAGTTCGCCACTAGCAGCTTGTAATACGTCGCATGCTCTGAAATGCCAAGGAGCTTGTGCTCTTTCAGTTCTGCATGGAGATCCGCAGCTTTCTGCCGGTTTTGAGAAATCATTGTTTAATGTCACTCATCAAATCTGGATTTTAAGGTCACCAAACTTTTTAGTTCTTCTTCCATAACAATTTGCAGACGTTTCGACAAAAGTATTGTTATTTCGGGAGAGTATTCCGTTAATCCCCGCTCGATTTTACTAATATGGGTCACTGAACAAATCCCATTCCCTAACTCTTCTTGTGTCAGCTTCGCTTTCTGCCGATAAAATTTTATGATTTTGCCTTCATCCATTTATAAACCCTCCACCCATATACATTTTACGTACGTAAAAAGAACATAAACCAAAAGACTCGTTTTCCTGAATATAAAAATAATACATAGATATATAGCATTCCCTATCTGGATAATTGGGGGAATTGATAATTACGGAGAACGAAAACGGTCAGTCGATGTTGGTTTCTACTGATTTAATGGTAATGAATACAAAGGATTACTAGCTTTCATTGAGTAAGTATTATTTGATGTTGAAAGCAATTATACACAATTTATTGAATAATGTAATTACAATTAGTTATTAAACTACAACAAATGAAACCTTGTTCCTTACTGACTTTCTCCAGTGAGGATCTTTTGTAATGGGTGTAGAATTTATTTATAGTTCAAAATACACGAGTTAATAGTCTGAATACTGAAATTACCCCAATACACCATTGTTTAAAAGTGTTGTAGCGTTAGTGCTACGGATGTGAGGTAAGATGGCATTCACCTGAGCCATAAATAGCATTCAGGAGTTATTCAACTAAATTTCGGGGGTGTACGTATTGGGGAAACGTAAAAAGGCAAACCAAGTCCAATCGAAAGTGGCGAAGGTAGTGCTGGCAGCGATGCTATTACCCGCGGCAGCATTTCAACCGA
The DNA here is from genome assembly GCA_029257435.1 of Sporosarcina sp. Taxonomy (GTDB): domain Bacteria; phylum Bacillota; class Bacilli; order Bacillales_A; family Planococcaceae; genus Sporosarcina. Next base: position 4,388 of record JARIBI010000063.1, read on the forward strand.
CACAAACAGCGGGTGCCGCGACAAACGTCAATGACGTGAAACAGCTGCTGGGTAAATTGACAGATGAGCAGCGAAGATCGCTGAACGAACTCCGGCCTGAAACGGAATTTAAGATCCAGCCGGGAATCAATACGAAAACTGCGGAACTCGTAAATGTCATTGTTGAATTTAAACAAGAGCCGGCAAAAGTACAGCGTGCAAAGCAGTCTTTACCCATTTCACTGTTAGCTGCAGAAAACAACGTGGAGGCTTCCCATAAGCAATTCAGGAAAGCCATCCAAGGTTTATCCAGCACAAAGCGTTCAGGCGCAGTGGATATTACTCATGAATACCGAGATGCGTTCAACGGAGTCTCTGCAACGTTGCCAGGAAATTTAGTAGAAGAACTCGTACGAATCGGCGAAGTGAAGCGCATTTGGAAAGACGAGGCTGTCCAGCTGGATTTGCCGGATTCAAAAAAGTACCCAATGGAGCCTAAGATGGTCGACAGTGTCCCTCAAATCGGTGTGGACAAGCTTCACGATGAAAAAATTGAAGGACAAGGCATCAAAGTCGGAGTCATTGACACGGGAATTGACTACAATCATCCCGATTTGCAAGGTGCCTATAAAGGATATACAGCAAAAGAAGGTGAAGATCCGAGTTCAGTGAATCCGGATACTGTTAAAGGATGGGATTTCATCGACAACGATGCAGATCCAATGGAAGAAACATACGAAACCTGGAAAAAGTCAGGTAAGCCGGAGCGGGATAACTACGGAAATGTCTACTACACTTCTCACGGTACCCACGTATCTGGAACGGTCGCGGGACAGCAGGCAAATAAGGTGGACAGCGCTGTAAAAGGTGTGGCGCCTGAAGTGGACTTGTACAACTATCGCGTACTTGGACCTTATGGAAGCGGTCAAACGAGCGGAATTCTGGCAGGAGTTGATAAATCCGTCAAAGATGAGATGGATGTCATCAACCTATCGCTCGGTGCGAATGTCAATGATCCGCTTTCTCCGCTTTCCATCGCTGTGAATAATGCGATGCTGTCGGGCGTAGTTGCGACGGTAGCTGCAGGGAATGCTGGAGATGGCGCGATGACAATCGGTTCACCTGGAACAGCTGCACTCGCAATTACAGTCGGTGCAAGTGATGTTTCTCAAACCGTACCCACGTACACGGCAACTGCAAATGACGATACGCTGACAGACGTCCAATTACTGGCTAAAAACTTCACTGACAAAGTGGAGGACCTGGAGAATCAGGAATTCCAGGTTGTTGTTGCGGGGCTCGGGAATGCGACTGACTTTGAAGGGAAAGACGTAACGGGCAAACTGGCGTTAATCGAACGCGGGGTCATTGCTTTTGACGATAAAATCAAAAATGCTAAAAAAGCAGGAGCGTCAGCTGTCATTGTGTATAACAATGTAGATGGCCAGATTCCTTATTACGTCGGTGAAAGCACCGGCTACATCCCGTCATTCCGTTTATCCAAAAAAGACGGGGAACAGCTGAAAGCACTCGCTGGCGCAAATGAAACGACATTCAAATTCGGGGACCTTCGCTCTATCAAGTCTGAAGGCGATCACTTGGCAGATTTCAGTTCCCGCGGGCCCGTCTCGCTGACGTATGACATTAAACCGGATGTGGTCGCACCCGGTGTTGCGATCTATTCAACCTATCCATCGTACATGAACGATCCGGAAGGTAATAGTTACGATGCAGCGTATGCGCGAATCCAAGGAACATCGATGGCAGCACCGCATGTTGCAGGTGCTGCGGCTTTGATTTTGCAGGAGAACCCGGAGTTCACGCCATTTGACGTGAAAGCAGCATTGATGAATACCTCTGTAGATTTGAAGGGAGAGTACTCCGTATACGAAATGGGTGCTGGGCGAATCAACGCATACGGCGCAGTTCACGCAGATACTTCTATAAAAGTGCTTGACCAAACGGAATCGGTTGAAGATGGCGAAGTGGTAACGATTGATAACGAAACGGCATCGATGTCACTCCGCTCTCACTATTTGTCAGAGGGTGGCAAGGCAATCGAAGCATCCCGTCCTGTGGTGATTACGAACAGCAGCAAAGAAAGTAAGAAGTTCTCAGTGGACGTTGAATTCCTAGGTGCTAAGGGTGGCCGGCAGGATGCAGCGAAAAATGGGGTCACATTCAATGTAGATAAGTCGGTAACGGTTGCGGCAAACGGTGAAATAACGGTGAATCCAACGCTTCAAGTGCCGAATGATGTTGCTCAAGGTACGTATGAAGGATACGTCCGCTTTGTGAATGAAAATAACTTGAGCGAAAGTTATCAAGTGCCATTTGCGATTCGAGTAACGAACAAAGGAATTGACTACGTAAAACTGGAAAGACCTGTAATCACAAATTCATGGGAGGATTTCCATGCATTCCTCGTTCCATTTACTCCAGTTACATTCAAATTGAAGAGCCCAATGGAGACCGTAGACGTTGTGGTCGCAGATGGTGAAACAGGAGAACCAATTGGATACGTAGGTTCACTGTACGGAGCATCTGATATTATGCCGGGCAGTGAGCTCTATATTACACAAGGATTCGCAGGTGTCGTCAACAAATTCACGAATGATCCGAAGCATCCGATTTCTGAAGAGAACACGACGCTGCCTGAAGGCGGATATAAGTTCTTGATGATCGCAACGGACAAAGAAGGCAAAACGTACGTGGATGAAAGCGTTGCGGCTGTTGATAATACGGGACCTGAAATGAAGTTTAACGACTTCCAGCCAGGAATTATCGAAGTCGACGAATCAATGTATACAGATGAAGACGGTCACCATGCAGTTTGGGTTCATACGAATATATACGACGCATCGATTGACTATTTAAAAGCAAAAGGTTTGAACTATGATCAGTCATCGAATATGAGTGTGTACTATGAGAACTCAGAATTCCCAAGCGGATTTCTGCCAGTCAAAGCCAATGGAGATATGAAAGTAGGGATTCTTCCTGAGGACATTGAGAAAAAGGCGCTGAAACTCAGTTTACAGACGGTTGAATTAGGAACTTCAGCGAGATATGACGACTATGTATTTGTTAAGAAAGGAACAGAGTACGCAACTCATTCTTATGACAAAGCCAAAGTGACAAAAGGCGATGAGATTACAGCAACATTGTCATTGAACAATGTGAAAGACCTGAAAAGCGGAAAATTCAATATTACATTCATGAACCAGTTCTTCAAGTTGAAAGATGTTGAGCCGAATGAAGCACTTGAAGAGTTTGCAGAAAAAAATGATCTGGATATCAAAATTGCTAAACCGATTATCAAGGATGAACACAGAGAGACTACCGCTACAATTAGCGCTTCTCTGGAAGGCGAGAATGTGAAAGGGCTAAGCGGCAATCAGCCGTTCGTCGACCTCACATTTGAAGTCATAAACGATGAATACTACGCAGGAAAATCAGCCTTCTTCTTTACAAAAACTTCATACACAGCAGCAGGAAGTGAGACGCCAACTGAAATCGAAGCATTGCAGCATGACTTGTTCGACTTGGTCCCTTCCACTTCTAAATTAGAAGGCTATATTTCACCGGAAGGCCTATTGAAAGAAACAGGTGACGTCTTCTCGAATGTAGATTTAAGTAAAATCGGAGCAAAAATTCACGTGAAAGCTCCAGATGGGGATAAGTATAAAGGAACGATCGAGAAGTCCGGTGCCTTCTTCATCGAAGACATTCCTGCACTAAAAGGTGACTACCAAGTAGTGGTCAAAGTACCGGGTCACTTGAATTCAGTAAGTGCAGTCAATCTATCGAAAAACGTCGATGGCGAGTGGAGAGGTATGTGGTCACGCACGTATCCGCCAGCAAACTACGCAGGTGATGTGAACAACGATGGCGTCATCGACATCATGGACGTCATGCGGATCGTTGGTCTGTACGGTAAGAACGACAAATCAGCAGACATCAATATCGATGGAGTAGTCGACGAACTGGATGTCCGCTTAGTCGAGCAAAACTTCCTACGCGTTGCAAGGGATTCTAAGAAAAAGCCGGTAGAAAAGCTAGGCAATAAAGGCATCAATGACCTTTTGAAGTCGATTGGGTTGGAGCCTAAGGAATGACTAGGAAGTCTTTACCGAGTTGAATTAATAATGTAACGGTGTTGATTTCCGTTACAGGCGGACGCGTTCCGAGGGGCTCGATTTCAGCCTCAGGCCAACAGGACGTTGGTCATGCAACCGTTGCGACAGGACGTCGCGATCTTAGGTTGCCTCGCTCGCTTCGCTCCCTGCGGGGTCTTCAATCTTCACTTATCCCTCCGGAGTCGCCGCCTTTCACTCCAATCAACGGATAGTTTTAAGGGCTGCAACAACACATATCGATGCATGGGGATTTAAAGCAAAATGATCCAAAACCAACTATAAGTATATGGGGGAATATGAGAATGGTTAAAACTAAAGGGATGAAGAAGACCAAGAACGTCTTACTAGGAACAGCACTTGCGGGTGCTTTGCTTGTATCTACTGGATTCGGTACGTATTCTTGGTTCACGTCAGAGTCAAACGCACAGGCTGAAATGAAAAACGGTATCTTGCAAATCAACGGCGGCGGAAACATCGACACGCCAATCTTCACAGCCGAGCAGTTTGCACCATCCCAGCTTCACTACGGCGAGTGGCTCTCGATTTCAAACACGGGCGACATGGATGCTCACATTAAAGCAATGTACACGCACTCCGTTGACAAGGCATCTCTAGAAGGATATGAAGTCGGATTCATTGCCATGAAATACACAGTGAAACCAGGCGAGGACGAGTATGCAGATTCAAAGATTAAACTCGACAACTTGTTTAACGGGACTACGAACGAAGTCATGTCCTCTGTGAATGAAGGGAAAAAACGGATTGAAATGATTGGTTCGTTACTCTCTGCGGACAAAGTCATGTCAGGTGAAATCCTAGTGGGCGACGGGGAAAACGAGCAGTTCTGGGAGCTGGATGAAGGCCAGTATATCGACATCATGATGGGCATCAAGCTCGATGAAAGTGCGGGGAACGAATACCAAGGTGCTTCTTATAAAGCGGGTCTAAACGTAATCGCGAAACAGACGGATACAGGATCCACGTATGAAAACCAAGAGAAAAAGAAAAATGAAGTTGAAAAAGAAAAAGCAGAGAAAGACGATGTGACTAAAGAAGAAAGCAAGGACGACAAGTGATAAACGATCCTTTCTAGAAGAAGGAGATGGGGTGAGTCTGTGAAGAAAATCAGCAGTTTTGTGTTTCGTCTTTTCGTCATTGCGGTCATTGGGCTGGTTTTGATGACAGCCTATCAGAAGTTCACTAACAAAGGAGAGCCCACTTCCTATTTCGGCTATCAACCGTTAACAGTACTATCCAATAGTATGAATCCCATCTTCGAAACGGGGGATATGCTGTTCGTCAAAAAAACGGATCCGGCGAATGTTAAAACGGGCGATATTATTACCTTCAAGGAAAGTGGCGGCAATTTAATTACCCACAGGGTCGTTGAAGTCATCAGCAATTCGGGTGAGATTAGTTTTGCAACCAAAGGTGATAATAACAATAGGATGGATGAAGAAGTGGTACCAGCAGGGAATCTGCTCGGAAAGCAGTCATTCTTTATTCCAAAAGCGGGGTATGTGGTCAAGTCGATTCAAAGTCCTCTAGGAATGCTGCTGCTCGTAATCATTCCAACGATCGGTTATTTTGCGATTGGACTCTTTAGCCGTAAAAGAGAAGATGCGGATGAGGTTTCTATGGAAGGTACTAAATCCTGAAAAGTTGAATCTAGGGAAAATGGACTGTTCGACACGCCGTAAATGATGGCGCGGGACACGTCCATTTTTCTGTTTTCATTCATGACAGAATAGAAACTAGTTGAAAAAGGATACTTGCTTACTTTCAGCACGAAGCGGGAATACAGATAACCGTTAGAAATTGATAAAATTATAATGTCCAACTATTATATAATTATAATAAGTTGAAAACTTCCATTCTATAAATTAGGGATGTATTTTGTAATGAACTAATCGTCTCAATTAGGAGGATGAACACATGCACATTCGGGAAATGACCGAACAGGATAATGCAGCAATCGAAAAATTATTAAGCGTTCATTGGAGTCTGTCGGATTGGATATTCCGGGAACAGCCTATTATGACCCTCAGCTCGGTCACTTGGCGGACTTTTATAAGAGTGAAGAGAACGCGAATTACTGGGTTGTGGAAAATGATGAGAGGATTGTTGTCGGCGGGATTGGGATTGCACCCTTTGACAGAGAACAGGGAATATGCGAGCTGCAAAAACTGTACATCGCACCAGCTGCACAAGGTCAGGGGCTATCGAACGGCTTGATGGAAACAGCCCTGCAATTCGCAAAACAGCATTACAGCGCATGTTATTTAGAAACTTCCACTCAACTGAGTGTCGCCAATCAGTTGTATGTGAAATTCGGCTTCACGCTGCTGGATGCACCGATTGATGGTTCTGATCATCATACGATGGATGCCTGGTACTTGAAGAAACTTTGATGGATTTCCCATCTTTTGCGTCGCGACGTACAGCGAAAACGTCAGTCCGTCCTTTGAATAGATCGCGAAAGAGCTGTACTTTTTTCGAGACTGAAGATTCATTTTTTACATGTGTTATTTCGGGATTAAATGCAATACCCGGAAGGTGATGCTGAATGAGTTTTCTTAAATACTCATTTTCTTTTTGAAGTCTCTTGCACTCATCACATATGCT
>JARIBI010000034.1 GCA_029257435.1 Sporosarcina sp.
CACTCTTAATATTCAAGATGGTATGCTAGAAAAAATCCTTGATTCTTAAACAAGAAACAACATTCGTTTTAGATAGTAGTCCTATCGTATATACTTAGAATTATAATTTCACTACGGAGGATCAGAATATGGAATTTAAAAATATCGATGAGCAAATCATTCAGAAGTATAAAGAAGATGAAACGCTTATGGTTCGCCTATTTGTCCAATGGTGCGCCAACTTTGACCTGGACCCCCAAGTTCTTTATCACAAAGCGTACCCGGCACAGTCAATAAATGTACTGTTGAAAGAAGTGATTGAAAGTGATGATGGATTTGACGAACTTCATATCGACAATGAAACGATGCTCGATGTTCTCCAAATGTTCGGAAACGACGACCTTGCATTTGTAGTGGCAGATGAAATTCAGCGCCTGGAAAAATAATGGGTGATAACAGCTGTCACTTTGTTACACTTCGTCTCCCAACCGAAAATTACTAAAGAAGACATATCATCCGCTGCTTATCAGTTTTCCAATGAGGGAGCGTTAAGATAGTTCAGACTCACCGCGTTAAAGTGAATAAAGATAAAAAGCCTACTCCTCTATATCTGAAATAAGGAGTAGGCTTTTTATTAATTCTGTCCATTAAAACAGATGAAATTGTATTCGTCTCCGTATTCACTGTAATCGTCATTGAGTTACACACACTAGCAAAAGCCTGTACTGCAGTCCTCTCTTTAAATGATTCATCAAATTCCCATTCACTTGGCATTACTAAAAAGTATCCAGACGCGTGGATGAAAGAGGCTTTTAAAAAGTTCCAAAGTGTCAGAACATCATATTCTACGGACTTCTGGACAGCAGTAAGATTCACTTTGTATTCTTTTATCGTGAAATACCCGCCCCATTTTGCAGTACAGGTGCCATATACATCAGCTATGATGGGATTTAGTTCATGATTATTCAAAAGGTTTATGAACTGTGTTTTGGAACTTTCTATTACGTTTTGCATGCTTAACGTGACTCGATCTTCAGCAGTGATTTTTGAAATCCCACTGAAATGAGGCGCTATTTCTTTAATAACTTGATCATGGATAATGGGATCCATTACAAGAATATCTAACATTCCATTTGATTCGATTAAAACAAAGGGAGCGAAAAAGTACTGAGCAAGTGCTGATAATTGTTGTTCACATGTTTTTTAACAATCAATTTCTCGATAACTATATTAGGCGGCTCAGTATTCTCATTGAAATCCAAATCAAGGGTTTCAATATTATCGTTTGACTGTATCTCTTCAAATAAATTCATACTAGTCACTTCTAGATTTTTAAATTAAAATGGCAATTTCTTGTGACCTAAGTAAAAAGCTATCCTTTAGTTTAAAAACCTTTTTATTTCAAAATTCGAAGCAACACAATACTTTTAAGGACGGCTATCCCATGGTTCTAGAATTCCAACAACGTATTTCTCTTGATCTTCTTGGATGGCCTTAATTATTCCAGTTGCAATTTCTTCGTTTGTAAGCCAGCGTGAGTGGGTTTCGCCTAAAACAAAGCCGAGTTGTATTTGACGATAAAGACATCCTTCTGGTGCTAGAATAGAAGTACTAGATAAATGTGCAGCACTTCCCCTGACATGAAATAATCGCCAGAAGGCGGTGGGTGGTTTCGAAAGCTGCTCCATCAAATTGTGAAATGAGTCCGAGGCATTTGAATGAATCCAACTTACAACTAGAGTGACCGGTCCACACTCATTCTTAATATCATTAATCATTTTAAGAAATAACTTTTCATCTCGATAGTCAACACTTATTGGAATTATACTTGTGGAATCACTAGCCTCATTTACTACATCATCTAATCGTCTTTGGTTTCTCCCAATAACCGAAACATTATAACCTTGCTCTACAAGCCATAAACATACATCCTTAAGCATCCCAGTTCCTCCCACAACAAGTGCATGAGGTTTCATCTTGATGACCTCCTTAAGAAGATTGATGGCAAAAGTCTTTTACTTTATCAGACCTATTGTAAAACATTAAGGCACCGCATAACTGGGTATCACTTAACAAGAAAGATTTCTTCATGCAGACAACCTGTATTG
>JARIBI010000160.1 GCA_029257435.1 Sporosarcina sp.
CATTGGCATCGTATGCATATCGCGCGCTGTCACGTGGACTTGAACATGGTACAAGCCATTATGGTCAAATTTCGCTTCCGCCTCATAAACACCATCTGTTTTTTGTTCAGATTTGACCATCCAACTATCTTCTTTCTTTCCTTCTTCCCAGATCTCATACTCGACATCATTGGCATCCGTTACTTTTTCATCACCTTGTGTGACCGCAGCAGATAGCTGTATGGTTTCACCAGCTTCACCTTTTTCAGGAACCGTCAACTCTACAGAAATCGGTACTAGCGAAACTTCCTCGTCTGTGGTCGCATTTGTATCCTCATCATTTTGTGCGCATCCTGTTGCTAAAAGTGCAATAAGTGCCGTGCTAATTGCCAAATGTCTCTTTTTCAATTGAATCCCGCTCCTTTTTGCTTAACGGTTAGACCGCTATCAAGTATCATTAGCTTATGAGCACCATTCTACTAAGTAAATTCGAAGGAACTATGAAGTCTGCAAACTTCATGCAATGTTCACTGTTTTTTGAGAAACTAAACAGATTATTGATTGATGAAATGAGGAAACCAGATGATTTCATATACGATTATGGTTATTGACGATGAAGCTGAAATGAGAAAACTAATCAGAACCTTTTTAGAAGGAGACGGTTATCGTGTTGTAGAAGCAACTGACGGAGTCCATGCCCTATCTATACTCCATGAAGTGCGAGTAGACCTTTGTTTGGCAGATGTGATGATGCCTTACATGGATGGCTTCTTATTCGCGCAGGAAGTCAAACGTACGATTGACCTGCCGATTATCTTCTTGTCAGCTAAAGGCGATGAACTGGATAAAATCAAAGGTCTCAAGCACGGTGATGATTACATTGTAAAGCCGTTTTTACCGGGAGAACTGCTTGCACGGGTGGCCTCTGTTTTACGGAGATCGTACCAGCGAAAAGAGCTGCATAGTGCACTGACATTCGGTCCGCTTGAAATCGATAAAGAAGCCCACCGCGCAACACTAAATGGCAAAGCGCTGTCGCTGACATTAAAAGAATTCGGTATTCTTTACGTCCTGGCAAAGCATTCAGGAAGAGTCTACTCACGTGATGAATTGCTCCAAATTGTATGGGGGGACGATCATGACAGCAGTGTCCGCACAGTGGATACACACATTAAGACATTGCGTTTGAAGTTAGGTGATGAAGGGCAAAAAATAGAAACTGTCTGGGGTATCGGCTACAAGTTCGAGGTTTGAGCCCATGAAGCTGACATTAAGTAAAAAAATCTTATCCCTGTTTTTTTTAAGTCTTGCATTCACGATTTTGTTTTCGTTTTTCTTCATTCACTTTTTGTATTCAAAGCTGTACTTGGAAAGCATAGAAGAATCAATCGTTTATCAAGGAAAACGAACAGCTGCCCATTATCATTTTGGAGAATTAAGCGATGATATCATTGAAAAAATCCAATGGTATAATGTTGTATCAGAATACGAAATTGTCGTTGTGGATCAGCTGGACGACTTATCTTCTTACTTCCCTTACCAAGTTAACTACGAAAGCCTAGTGGATAGTTCAGATCGAAAAGTTCTTGAAAAAGGTTCATACGTTGTTAAAAAAGGATATGTAGAAGAATTTAATCGCGAAATACTAGGAGCCATTTTTCCCATTCGCGGAAAGGACTCGTTAATCGGATTTATTTACATCTATGTGCCGCTTGCTGC
>JARIBI010000064.1 GCA_029257435.1 Sporosarcina sp.
GTCAACAAGTTAATATATCGGGTTTGAGCTACTGAGAGACCTCAAGAAATAATTGCAGTTAATGCAATTATTTTCTTGGGGTCTCTTTTTCGTTGTTTTAACTCGTATACAAAGAGGAGACGGGACATATGACAACATTTTCAGCATTGGATCGAAACGAACAATTCAGCCAGTTGAATTCAAATATGTTTGACGTGGTAGTAATCGGCGGGGGAATTACAGGAGCTGGAATTGCATTAGATGCAGCCGCGCGGGGCATGAAAACAGCGCTTGTTGAAATGCAGGACTTTGCATCAGGTACATCGAGCCGTTCCACAAAACTAGTACACGGCGGACTGCGATATTTAAAACAATTTGAAATCAAAGAAGTGGCGGAGCTTGGAAAAGAGCGGGCAATTGTCTATGAGAATGGTCCTCATGTAACAACTCCTGAATGGATGTTGCTGCCCTTCCACAAAGGAGGCACATTCGGTCCTTATTCCACAGCTCTTGGACTAAAGGTGTATGACTTTTTAGCAGGGGTAAAACGCTCAGAACGAAGAAAAATGCTGAACTTGGACCAGACAATTCAAAAAGCTCCGCTCATTAAAAGACAGGGACTTCAAGGAAGCGGATATTACGTTGAGTACCGTACGGACGATGCACGTCTTACCATTGAAGTGGCAAAAGCTGCAGCTTCCAAAGGTGCGACACTTGTTAACTATGCAAAAGCGGAATCGTTCCTATACGACGAGACCAATAAAATTGAAGGTGTTCAAGTGCGGGATATGCTGACTGGAGAGTTGACAGCCATTCATGCTTTGAAAGTGATCAATGCTGCAGGTCCATGGGTAGATGAAGTGAAAGAAATTGACGGACATTTCAATGGAAAACAACTGATCCTTTCAAAAGGTATCCACTTAGTGTTTGACCAAAGTGTATTTCCGCTGCATCAGGCAATTTACTTTGACACATCCGATAAGCGCATGATTTTTGCGGTTCCGCGTGATGGGAAAGCATATGTCGGAACCACAGATACGTTTTTTGATGGTGACCCGAAAGAAATGCAAATTACGGAGGAAGACCGTACGTACATTTTAGATGCGATCCACTACATGTTCCCAGAAGTTTCAGTGTCTGAAAAAGATGTA
>JARIBI010000148.1 GCA_029257435.1 Sporosarcina sp.
ATCGTTTTCTAAGATGACATTCCCGCATCAGTTGATGAAGTTGATTTTGTTGGAGCAGGTGTATCGTGGGTTTAGAATTATGAGAAATGAACCGTATCACAAGTAAGAATAAATACAAATTAAGCCATCAAACTAGTACTGTTCCTAGTCTGATGGCTTGTTTCTTGTTTTACTTTTGATGTTAACAAACTCTAAAGCAGCTATCTGATTTGCATACGCACGGTTAAGGAGTAAAGAGATTGTTGATTATTGCCACTAGACGCCACACACCTTCTTCATCTTGTTCGAAAACCAGGTTGAGACTTCTCCAATCCATTCCACCATATTGTTCGGTGCCAGCATGATAAAACTCAACAATTTTTGAAGCAGGAAAAACCGTTTTTAAATAATTGGTTGGGTCCGCTTCTTGATTCTGTGTATCGACAAAGATTTCATCGGATTCAAAGAATCGCTTTACTTGCAGGTGCTTGTCGAAATAGTCTGCTGACGTCAATTGTATTTCCGTGTTCGCTTCTCCATAGCCCCACAAATACGTTGCGTCATTTTCTAGTAGTGATGGTATCTCATCCTTTTCAAATTTTACTGTTTCGTCAGTCACAGATAAATAAGGGGAAAACAGTAACCCTTTCTCTGGGTGTACATGACTAGATAGTACATCCATATCGCGGTCATGAATCGCTTGAAGAACTTCTGTAGCTTGTTGCTTGAGCATGATGGGATCATACAAATTGTTGTTCTCTTCTTCGCCGGGCTTCTGTTCGATGTCTTGGTCAACGTCCTGATTTTTGGGTATAGGATTTTCTCCACCGGATGAGTTTGGATTATCATTTAATAGATTTACAGATAGAATACCAATGGTTAAGACAGCCGCTGCCGTAATAATCCCTACTTTGACTTTCATGAAAAACACTCCTTTTCTTTTTTGTCGGATTTCAGAGTCTTCAAGGGTGTCCATTAATTTTTGATGAAGGAGAGCTTGAGTAGACGGGCTCATGTGATATGTCGGAAATTCATTTAATTTCTCCTGGACATTTTTTAGATTATCCTTCATGAGATTCCCTCCAATTTGGTTCATTTTGTAATGCCTTGACTGCACGATGATAGTTGGTTCGAACGGCGGTTTCTTTGCATCCTAGTATTTGTGCTGTTTCACTTACGGACAATCCTTGAATGCCCCTTAAAATTAGCACATCCCGATATTTTTTTTTTTGCTGATTAATCCTATTGTACAATTCTCGTTTCTCCTCTTGGCCTATCAGAATTTGCTCAGGAGAAAATCCGATGTGCTGATCCAAATTTTCCTCATGGAAAGCCACATTCATTCTACTGATCTTCGTTTTATTCTTTCTCGCATTGTCGATGGCTAGATTACGGGCAATGCTAAAGAGCCAAGTTTTGGGTGTCGCATGGTTTCGGTAGGTGCTCATTCCTTTAGCTGCCTTAATAAACACTTCTTGTACGAGATCTTCTACATCACGAGTTCCTGAATAGTAAACTAAAAAATTGAAAACATCTTGGCTATAGAGATGAAACCAATTGGAAATAATCTCTTTTTCGTTTTGCATTGATTTTGATCCTCCCTTTATAGGTCTCTGCTTATTAGACGATTTTTATTTCATACTGTGTCAAAAAATGGCGCGAAAAGTTTTTTTTCTAAACACGGGATAGTTTTACTACAACAAGAAGGTAAATTGATGTTTATATTGAAGAATTTGAGGGAGGTGTTATTACGAATGAAAGCTGAGAAGTGTAATAGCGTATATATAGGCTAGGTAGTCTGTTTTTATTATTTATTCTCATCTATACGAACTAAAAGGAAATTCCCGGTTAGCGGAAGTTTCCTTTTGCAATAGGGAATTACAACGTCTTGTTGAACTAGTTGCTAAAGAAGCAGAGACTTCATTAGATTTATGTTGAAGAGCTCTATAAAAACTGCATTTTCACGTGGTAAGGTGAACCGTACCATAAATGATGGGAAAGAAATCTAGCATAAGTGAGAGACACGGATATATTATACTAAAGGTAAGTGAAATATTCAGTGAAAAGTTGTTCTATTAATGGGTAATAGAAGGGGAAACTGTCTGGATAATGCAAAAAGCAATTGCTGAATTGTTTCAAACGGCTTAAGCAAAATGTAAGTATCCTCATAAAAAACATCTCTCCAGTGCAGAGTCAATCATCAAGCTTTACCTGGCAATAAGCAGAGTAGTTTGCTGCATAGGTACATCAGAGGTGTTTCCCAGAGGAATCCTGGAAAAAACCCTGTTTATAATGAATTTGTCGTTAATAGAAGTCGTGCTTCCCAAAACCCGCCACCCCCTAAGAAACCTTAAGAATACATTAAGAATTGCCATACGTGCTGCTTCAGATTTCAATGAAATAATAAGTGTATCACTTGAAGATTAGGAGTCGAAAGGCATGACAACAGAAGAATCGTGGTCGTTTAAGAGGACGATTGATGCAGGGTATATTAGGGCCACTATTTATTGTGTATTTGGTAATGGTGATACTGAAGTTGAAAAGACAGGGTAGGAACTATAGTATTTTTCAATACATTACGTTAATTTCCCTGGGGATATGTGTTTTCAGTGGTGGCATTGACGACGTTTCCGATTGAAGTGAATTGGGGGATGTATAAGAATCAGACTCCGTGGTATAACCGAATCAATCCGATTCCGATTTTGACGATTGATATGGCGTCATTTATTTTGAACATCATTATGTTGGTTCCGTTTGGGGTCTATCAGTGGCTATTAGTGAAGCAGGAAAAGATTTCGTGGGAGCTCGTAGCGGTGAGGAGTTTGCTGTTCAGTCTAGCGATAGAAGTGCTGCAGTTGTTGCTTTACATCCTTACGAATAGTGCCAGAAGCGTGGATGTGAATGACTTGATTGCGAATACGCTAGAAGGGGTTCTGGGGTATTATGGAGTTAAGTTAGTATCGAAGAATACGTATTTCAAAGAATGGATTGATCAATTTAAAGTGCCTATGAAAAGCCTGATGACCACAAACTAATTGTAGTTTAAGTGAATCAATTTCATAACTCTGAGCCCTTGCATCTCTAATAATAAAATACAGTAGGAGTTTTAATTGAATGGAGGAGTACTGCAGACTAGTTAAATATAAGCTTTCTATAACATCCACTGCTCACTGTGATAACACGTATAATGCTGTGGCGCACTACAAAAAATTACAATAGAAAAAAGATTCTAGATAATGAAATCTAGAATCTTTTTTGTGGTTATTTTAAGTATGATTAAGCTTAGTTCGACATAACCGTTATGTGTTGTGGGAGAACTTTCAAGTCAAATGGTAAGTTTGGACCTTGTTCGCCGTCTATATCACTTTCTTGTGTCTCGCTGGCAGAGGTCGTTATACTGACCTGTCTTGTTTTGAAGTAGTGAACGTTCTTCGATTCTTTTAAATTACCCATCAGAGCGGAAGGTGTCATCTTAGCGAGTTCAATTAAGTTAAGGTGTTTAAACGCGAGGATATGAAAGTTGCCGTCTCCATTATCAACGTCGTTTACAATTGTTTTAACTCCACCAAGCGAGTCGATGAGGGAAATTAGGACAACCGATACATTACCTTTCCATGTACTTTCTTCCGTTTCAAACTTGATTGGAAAGGGATGTTCATCCATTACTTCTCTTCCAATTACTTTCAAGTAGGCAAGTGGTCCAATTTTCGACTTTTCTTCACTGTCGACATTATGAATTGCTTTAGCAGCACGACCAATTCCTAAGATGTTTGTAAAATAAGTTTCATTGTTAATCATTCCAATGTCTATCTTTGTTTCAGTACCTGAATTGAGTAATTTAATCGCCTCTTCATGCTTCATTGGAATATTTAATGAACGTGCAAGATCGTTCACTGTGCCCATTGGAATAATTCCAAGTTTTGGCGGATTATTAAACGGAGCAAGTCCATTGACAGTTTCGTTCACAGTCCCGTCTCCACCGAGTGAAATAACGTAATCATAGTTATTTTCTGCAGCTTCTTTTGCAAAGCGTATCGCATCACCTTCGTCTTCCGTATGTTTCACGGTGATTTCACTGTATGTGTCTTGAATGGTTTTTCTGATTAGTTGTTCATATTCTGTTGCTTTTTCTTTCCCTGACGAAGGGTTAATAATGACTAATGCTGATTTCTTCAAGTTATTCACTCCTTTTATTCTCTATTACCTTTTTGTGCTTATTTGAATCATTTTTCAAAAAATATGATTACCAGCATAATTATTTTGAATACTCTTTATTTTAGGGTGGCCAAGGTTACGAAAAGACTAGCGAAAATGGAGAAAGGAATCATTTTAACTCTCTGTCTATCCAGTGATTCAATTAGATTGATTGTACTTGGATACAGTTCGGTAAACCGGATTTTAAGAAGAGTATTTAGAGTACTGGCGTATTCATGTTTTAGGTGGTTAGACGTTCATAAATGCACACGGATTTAGTTGAATAGCATTCAGTAGAAAAGTCACTAACATTGGTTTTAACTGTGTTAAAGTGGCTTTTTTATTGTGTGAGCGAAGTGTTGTTTAGAACGTAATGTGTTAAAGATGTGTATATGGCAGGTAAAACTTCTTCAGGGTGATAAGAAGTAAACGTATTACAAATAAAAACCACTAATGCTAATCGGCACTCGTCTAATCTTATGAAGGGGGGCGTGGGATGGATAGCTATTCAATTGACCAAACAAAGTTACTTCCATATGAAACCATTGTCGATGAACTTATGAACGATTATGGTCAGGATGTCCTGCAGCTTGTGATGCAGTACGTACATAACCTGGCTGTTGCTGAAGATTTAACACAAGAAATTTTTGTGAAGTGCTATCGAGCATTGCCAACCTTCCAGTTTAATTCTTCCATTAAAACGTGGTTATGGCGTATTGCAATTAATCATACAAAAGATTATTTGAAAAGCTGGTATGCGAAGAATGTTCAAGTGACGGAAGCAGATCGATTCCCGCAAGTGAAAAGCGGCGAATGCGTAGAGAAGCAGGTGATTCAGCAGCAAGAAGATGATGAATTAGCACGCGCGGTGTTCGCACTACCGGTGAAGTATCGTGAAGTCATCTATTTATGTTATTACGAAGAGCAGTCAATGAAAAAAATGGCGGAGGTCCTGCAGCTAAACGAAAGTACCGTGAAAACAAGGCTGCGAAAAGCCAAGCAACTATTAGAAAATCGATTGGAGCGTGAGTAAAGTGGAAGAACGCTTAAAAAATTTTAAAAAGGCTGTCGACCAAACTCTTTTCAAAAAAGTGGAATTTACAGAAGAGCATCAAGAGCAAATACATAAACAGATGCATAAATCGCACCTGACACAAACAATATTATCCATGCTCACAGAGTCAAAATCAGGTATGGAATTAACTCGGATGCTGCATGTGCGCGGTGTTGAACAAATAGTTGATAATGAAGGGATGATCTACTCCATAGTGCACGAAGCTGAGCAGCGCGGATGGCTTTCTGTAAATTGGGAGAGTGGTGTGAAGTACTATCGATTAACCAAAATCGGAAGAAAGCAAGTGCAACAAGATCATTCCTATGTAAAGCAATCCCTAAAGGAAGTCATTTGGGGAGGCCGAATGCATGTCGAGTAAACATTATCTGCAGCAAGTAACAAGTTATATGCGTTCAAAAGAGGCACGAGGTTATGTAAAAGAAGAATTGCAACAGCATTTGATGCATTCCAAACAAGCATGGATGGATAAAGGCTGGCCACCGAAAGAAGCAGAGGAAAAAGCAATTGCTGAAATGGGTTCTGCCTCACAACTCGGGAAATCGATGGACAAGATCCATCGACCTAAATGGGATTACTGGTTAATCGGTGCAGTCCTGCTTTTAGTTGCAGTAAGTTTCATTTCAATTCTAACCGTCGATTTCAGTCAGCAATACGGTCGGGGTATGAGTCGTTATTTTATAGAACACAAATTTGTTCATATGCTTCTTTTTCATGATGTTGCCGAATCTTGTTGTTATGCTGTTGTATCTGGGAGCCGTTGCTGTGATGTTCAGCATGAGTGATTTTAGCAGGAACGTGAAGCGAAATGTATTTTTAGCATCTGGAGGAATTGGGGCAGTACTTCTGACATTTGCTGTATATGCCTACCACAACTTACTTGAGTCTTATCAAACAGAGCGCATTTCAGCGTTTATACATCCAGATTTGTATTCGGATTCAGCAGGTTACATGATGCTTCAATTGAGTAATGCACTTTCTGCTCCAGGGTGGTTTGGTTCAAAAACAAGCAACTACATTCCGGAAGCGCATACGGATTACGCATTGGTGCAGTTTATACAATCCTATGGATACGCAGCAGGAATCGCAGTGATTCTCGTTATATTTGCCATTACGCTACGTATATTATGGATTGCTAAAACGATGCAGTATTCATTTGGTAAATTACTCATTTTAGCAGCAGCCGCACTATACAGCTGTCAAAGTTTGTACTCGATCTTAATGGTGTTTGGCTTCTTACCATTGACTAGTGTACCGTTACCATTCATGAGCTATGGATTAATGCCTATGCTGCTAAATGCTTTGTTAATCGGTTTAGTCTTAAGTGTCTATCGACGAAAAACGTATAGTGGGAAATCAGCTTTGTCAGTAGCTCATAAAGCGTCATAATCCGGTTTTAAATTGAGGGTTAGCATGAATTGTACTGCATGATACGTAGAAACTGCTACAAGCTAAGAGAAGAAGGGGAATCGGAATCCTGAAACTCATTTTCGGATAGATTGTGCAAGCAATCGTTTCTGAAAAGCTTTATACTAATATGTACCGAGCAAAAAGGAAAGGTCAGGGTGAACCGAATGAATGCAAACGATATACTAACTAGAGTGAGATATGCATTGAATATTAAAGACGCGGTAATGGTGGAAATCTTTCAGCTTGGCGGTATGGAAGTTTCAAAATCTGATGCCCAAGACATGTTAACGAAATCCAAAAACATTGCAGATCAGGATGGCCAGGAAGAAGAGTATGTTAAAGAAATTGATAATCACACGTTAGAATCTTTTTTAAACGGACTTGTGACGTTGAAACGCGGTACGCCAGACGTGAAGCCGGAAAATGCACCAAATCCATTTTTAATGACAGAAGACAATCGTAACGTGAATAATATTCTGCTGAAGAAAATGAAAATTGCACTGTCCCTTACAAGTGAAGATATGCTAGACATTTTGCAAGAGGCAGGCGTTACGGTATCGAAAAGTGAATTAAGTGCTGTTCTTAGAAAAGAAGGGCATCGAAATTACAAAGAATGTGGCGACCGATATGCTAGGAATTTCCTAAAAGGATTAGCTCTCAGATTTCGCGCATGACCACTGGCACTTAAAAGGCAGGCTCCGCATCGTATCCGGAGCCTGCCTTTTTTAATTATTTTGCTGATAATATGACAGCGTATACATGTTAGGCTATAATCATGAAGGTTGCCGCCGCCTTTATCGAAAAGAGAGGGGAAATACTTTGATATCTTTACATAATGTCAGTAAAACTTTTAACGGGGTTCCCGTTATTCATGCCATTACACTCTCCATTGCACAAGGCGACATACATGGCATCATAGGTGCAAGTGGTGCAGGGAAATCGACATTGTTGCGAATCATGAACTTATTGGAAGCCCCAGACTCAGGCGAAGTTGAAGTGAATAAACAAAAGCTGACCGCATTTAACTCCAAAGAACTCCGGCAAGTGCGCAAATCCATCGGCATGATTTTTCAACACTTTAACTTGGTGGCCAATAAAACCGTTTATCAAAATGTCGTGGTGGCGCTTGAACTTGCAAACTATCCAAAAGCGGATCGCCGGAAACGTGCTGTAGAATGTCTTCAATTTGTTGGGCTGGAAAGTTTCATGACAAAGTACCCGGCACAACTAAGCGGTGGTCAAAAACAACGGGTAGCCATAGCACGGGCGCTAGCGAACCATCCTCACGTGTTGTTGTGTGACGAACCCACATCTTCCCTTGACCCTCACACGACTGCAGAAATTCTTGCGGTGTTGTCAGATATCAACAAACGAATGGGAGTAACCATTGTTCTTGTGACACATGAGATGGACGTCATCAAAAGCCTTTGTAACCGCGTTACCGTTCTATCAGATGGATCCGTTCACGATACGGTATCGATTACACCGAAAGGGATTCAAGCAACGGAGAATACGGCAGCACACCTTCTGAAGCAGCTTATGAAAGATGGTGATCCCCATGCCTGAAGTACTCGTTCAATATCAAGCTGAAATTTGGCAGGCGATTGCAGAAACGTTTATCATGGTGGGGATTTCTATCATTGCAGCAGTCTTAATAGGACTGCCCGTAGGAACTTTGCTGTTTCTATGTCGAAAGGGACAAATGTTTGAAAACCAACTCGTTTTTGGGACAGTCAATTTCTTCGTAAATGTAATCCGTTCCTTTCCGTTTTTACTGCTCGTGGTCTTTTTGATTCCTTTTACTCGACTAGTGATTGGAACGGCAATCGGTACTGCTGCTGCAACCGTGCCACTCTCTATTATTGCGATTGCCCACTATTCACGACTAGTGGAACAAGCGTTATTGGATGTACCTAAAGGAGTGATGGAAGCAGCAATTTCCATGGGAGCTTCATTGAAAGAAGTTATTTTTAAGTTTTTATACGTAGAAGCACGTTCAGGACTTGTCCTCGGACTTACGACTTCCATCATCAGTTTCATTTCGTATTCAACAATTATGGGAGTGGTAGGTGGCGGGGGAATCGGTGATTTTGCGATTCGCTATGGCTATCAGCAGTTTAAGACAGATTTAATGGTTTATATGATTGTGATCATGATCATCCTAGTACAATTCATCCAATTCTCGGGTACGACTGTATCTAGATGGATCGACAAACGATAATAGACAGGAGAAAACAATGAAAAAAATTCTTTTACTTTTAACGATGAGTATTATTTTAGTATTGGCGG
>JARIBI010000106.1 GCA_029257435.1 Sporosarcina sp.
GATTATTACGAAATCGGCTCAGTCCTCTATGTAGACAGCACGGACGATAAGGGTATTCAAACCATCCAAAAAAGTTCTGTCTTCGACGAGTACGGGATCACCTTTAATTCACCGCAAAAAGGCGGCGAACCCGCAGATCTGTCGTATCGAATTTCTGGAACAATCGGAAAGCCTAAACCAGCTTCTAATGATATCCCTAACCTTTTTGTAACAGTGACGAAAGGAGTAGATTCCGCATCATCCGTCATTCCCATCACTGACTTTCAATTCGATGATGAAATCTATTTACGTTTCGGACCTGGAATATACACGGTGAACGTCCTGCTCCCGGATATAGAGAATTCGGACACGACAACCACTTCTTATTTTGAAATTGCACAATTTGTTGTAGAAAACACGGCCGCTGGAGATCAGCGTGATCTGCTTCCCTCTGTCAGCATACAGTCAGATGCTC
Source organism: Sporosarcina sp. (assembly GCA_029257435.1). Lineage (GTDB taxonomy): Bacteria > Bacillota > Bacilli > Bacillales_A > Planococcaceae > Sporosarcina. The sequence goes on from JARIBI010000106.1 coordinate 455, forward strand.
CTGAAATTGAGTCATTGGTCGACAAACTCATAACAGACGGCATGTCTGATCTTGAAAAAGCAAAAGCCATCTATGAATATACAGCCAGAAACATTTCGTACGATGTAAACAAATCTCTCAACGTAGGAAACGAATGGGATGACAGTGCATTAAAAACGTTAGAGCTCAAAACAGGCATTTGTGTCGACTATTCTTATTTAGCCATTGCCCTCTTGCGTGCAGCAGGATTAGAAGCCAGATACATCGTTGGAACGGCTGGACCTGAGTTAAACGCCGAGAACCACGCATGGGTGGAAGTGAAAGTGGAACGAAAATGGCTGACCATGGATCCTACCTGGGGCGCTGGCTATGTGCAAAACGACGAGTTTGTTCCAGCATACACTGAAGATTACTTTGACCCGTCGCCAGAAAAATTCAAAACCCATACACGAGGTTCCGTGCAATACTGAATTCACCTCGTTGAAAAAGTACAATCATCCTATAGATCATAACGTTCAAAAAGACCTTCAGCAGGATTTAAGTTGCCCCATGTATAGCGGATTATAAAAGGAAAACAAAAGGCGGCCTCAACAAGTCATGGATCATGACGTTGCTGGGCTCGCCTTTTTGTGCTGCAGTGTGG
>JARIBI010000126.1 GCA_029257435.1 Sporosarcina sp.
TCGTTTTCTTCTAAATGAGCATCCTATTATCTACTTCTTCTTTAAACCGGCACAAAACTTGCATATGTTTACATATGTTAAGAGTTTTTACACTTCTAAATACAAAGGAGCGTTTACAAGATGAAAATTGAAAACGAAGCACGCATTGTGACGGATAACTATCATGGAACTATCGTTGAAGATCCATTCAGATGGTTAGAAGATGATAAAAGCTTAGAAACAAAACGATGGGATGAGCAACAGACCATCAATACTCAAAACTATTTCCAATCAATCCCTGAGAGAAAAGAGATTAACAAAAAGCTTTCGCAGCATTGGAATTACGAAAAGTATTTTGTTCCCCAAAAAGAAGGAGACTATTACTACTATCAAAAAAATGACGGATTACAAAACCAGCCTGTTTTCTATCGCGCCAAAACAGTAACCGATCCCTCACCTGAGGTTGTGATTGATCCAAACAAGTTGAATCCTGCCGGAACAACAGCACTAACCACTATTTCATTTAACAAGGACGGCAGCCTGCTTGCGTATGCCCTCTCAGAAAACGGCAGCGATTGGCAAAAAATTAAAATCCGCAACATGGATACGCATGCGGAGTTCCCAGAAACGATTACACGATGTAAATTCAGCAGCTTAGCGTGGGTTGAAGATGGGACTGGTTTCTACTACAGCCGCTATCCTGATTTCGGAAGCGTAGATCCTGTAGATGAAAGCAATTATAACCGGCTCTACTATCACGTCGTTGGCACACCCCAAACTGAAGACAAACTAATCTATGAAACCCCAGATGATAAGGAACTCGCATTTGGCGCTATGGTTTCAGATGATTATAACTACCTCCTCCTTCAATCATGGAAAGGGACCGCCAACAAAAGCCAGCTATATTACCGGCCAATTGAGAGCAAAGATGAGTTCATTCCGCTAGCTGCCGCTGGGGATGCTTATTATACATTCATTGGGAACAAAGGCACGATTTTTTACATCTATACGAACAAAGATGCAGCTAACGGTAAAATAGTCGCCATCGACATTAACCAGCCTGAAGAAGAGTATTGGCAGGAAATTATTCCTGAACAAGAAGGTGTTATGTCTTTCACGAAACTAATCGATGACCAATTGGCAATCACTTACTTGCAGGATGTCAAAGAACATATCCAGCTTTACACATTATCCGGCGAGGTTATTGGAAAATTGGATTTGCCTGAAGTGATTACTGTAACGAATATCTCCACAAACAAAGAACAGATGGAAATGTTCATCAGTTATACTTCTTTCTTAAGCCCGACAACCGTTGCACGATATGATTTCAATACAAATTCTTTAGATACTGTCTTCTCTCCAGATGGCGCGTTGGATAGCTCGATTTACGAAACGAAGCAAGTTTTCTATCCTTCGACTGACGGGACGAAGATTCCTATGTTCATCACTCACAAAAAAGATCTTCAGTATACAGGGGATCATCCAGTCCTGCTTTATGGATACGGTGGTTTCAACATCAGCATGACCCCTTCATTCTCTGCATCGAACGCGATGTTCATAGAAGATGGCGGTATCTATGCTGTTGCAAATATTAGAGGCGGCGGAGAGTATGGTGAGGATTGGCACCAAGCTGGGACATTTGAGAGGAAACAACAAGTATTTGATGACTTTATCGCTGCAGCTGAATGGCTGATTGGCAACGATTATACGAATTCATCCAGGTTAGCAATTATGGGCGGAAGTAATGGCGGTCTATTGGTTTCAGCCTGTATGAATCAGCGTCCAGACCTATTCAGTGCAATCATCTGCCAAGTACCCGTGACGGATATGCTTAGATACCAACACTTCACTGTTGGCCGTTTTTGGACTTCAGAGTTCGGGAATGCAGAAACAAATGCTGAACACTTTAAATCAATTTACGCGTATTCACCGCTTCATAATATTAAGAACAATGAAAAGTATCCCGCGACCTTAATTACGACGGGAGCTACAGATGATCGGGTCGTTCCATTACATTCAAAGAAATATGCAGCGACACTGCAGGAGGCCCAAGCGGGTGAAGCACCTATTCTTCTAAGGATTGAAAAAGATGCTGGCCACGGTTTAGGGAAACCTACAGTCAAGCTTATTGAGGAACACACGGATATTTATACGTTTCTGTATAAAGGTT
>JARIBI010000060.1 GCA_029257435.1 Sporosarcina sp.
TTCACTTGTCTCGTACAGAGACCGCGCACCCACAGGATCTTCAATTTCATTCAACAACCAGACGCCTTCTGCATTCTGAATAAAATCTGCTCCGATATAGTCACTTTTCAATGCTTTAGCAATCTTCACAGCGAACTCATGTAAAGGAGGTGGCACATCAAACCGCTCAGCTGTTCCGCCTAATCCAACATTCGCCTTAAATGAATCTATGCCCGTCCGTTTTACGGCTCCCACAACTTCCTCGCCAATTAAATAAAGTCGGACATCAGAAGATTTGTGCTGAATATACGGCTGCATCACCAGTTGTCGATTTGGATAAAGCGACATCACTTGCTCCGCTTCATCGTACGTCTCACATAAATGGACTTCCGCGCCACCGTGTCCATTTGTCGTTTTTATAACTATAGGATAGTTGTGAACATTCTGAGCAGAATCCACCCGTCTCGAGGGAATCGAAGGAATACCTAAAAGTGCAGCAAGCTGGAACGTTTGATATTTGTCATTCGCAACACGATTCACTTCACTTCGATTGACGACAACAATTCCTTCTTGTTCCCATTGCTGACTCTTTTCAACGTCTCGCGCGCGATAAAAGACGAAAGCTGCATCGCCCGGCAGTTCATTGTCACCTGTCAGTAATTCGACATCCAGCTGGTTTGCACGGCCTTCTTTGATCAGCTCGTCGATAAACCATTGATTGCGTAACGCATCATCCTCTTCATAATAGATATAACCTTTCATTCAATCACCTCTAAAATGTACGAAATCATTGCATCCGCTACATTAATGCCCGTGACATTGTAGATATTCCGGATGTGGGCTGCTGCATTCACTTCACAAATAAGCGGTTCTTCATTCTTACCGAACAATAAGTCCACCCCAGCAAAATCTGCACCAACTGATTCAGCAGCTTGTAATGAAATCTCAATTTGCGCATCTGTCAATTCAACGATTTCGGCAATACCGCCATTTGTAATGTTTGCACGGAAATCTGTCTCGGAATGACGATACATCGCAGCGATAACCTGACCGCCAACGACATTCACTCGAATATCGCGTCCGCGGCTAGAAGCGATGAACTCTTGAAATAAATAATCAATACCGCGCAATGACTCTGTCTTCTCATAAAATTGTTCCTCGGTTTCAATCAGATAGACGTTCATCCCGAAAGAACCGCGAGCTTCTTTAATGATCATGGGAAGGCCGAGCACTTGTAATACCTTTTCGTAATAACCGCTATCCCGGATTGTGAAATTCGGATACACTTTCGGTGCGATGATTGTTCGGGGCATAGGAATTCCATCGTGCGCAAGAGCAATCGCTTGTTTCGTTTTATTGTCACAACGCTCAATCACTTCAGGATCATTAAATACGGGAATGCCAAGAGATTTTAAATAAGTTGCAAGAACAATATCTTTATCCAAAAACACGACGAAATCAGGGAGTGATTCGACTTTTTCGGTTACATCCATCATGATTTCATAATTTTTATAAATCGTTGCAGAAATACCCGCCCGATCAGCAGCCTCTTGTACGAGTTCCGCCTGATCCCGGAATTTGTCATTAACTAAACTTCCATTATAAATAATCCAGCATCTCTTCAAATAAAACCCTTCTTCCTCGTGCTATACTCTTAAGAAAAGCCTTTTCAAAGGCCAATACTATAAGTTTAGCATAAGGTGGGAAAAAGGTATGATACCGAAATTGGACGAATATAAGAAACAAGTGAAAATCACGAGCGTGAATGAAATTAAACCGGGACTCACAGCGATTGAGCACGCAATGGAACTTCTTGGATCACCGCAAAAAGAGCTGCGCGCAATTCACGTAGCCGGAACGAACGGGAAGGGCTCAACAATTTGTTTCATGGAATCTATTCTGCACCAGGCGGGGATTAGTACAGGTGTCTTTGCTTCTCCAGCAATGGTCGATATTCATGACCAAATCCGGTTGAATGGTGAAAACATTACTGAACAGGAGCTGACCACTACTTTTCAAACATTGAAAGATTCAGGACTAGATGGCATGTTGACAGACTTCGAGCTTCTTACAGCGGCAGCGTTTGTGACGTTTAATCGGCTTAAACCAGATGTAGTCCTCATTGAATGCGGTATGGGTGGAAGATTCGACAGCACGAATGTGATCATTCCGATAGTTTCTGTTATTCCATCTATCGCAAAAGATCATGTGGGATTCCTTGGAAATACAATAGAAGAAATCGCGTGGCATAAAACCGGGATTTTTAAAAAAGGAGTTCCCGCTGCATGCGGCCAATTACCTGAAGAAGCAAGAGCGGTTGCAGAAAAAGTTGCGGCTGATGTGGGCAGTCCCTTAATGACATTCGGACATGACTTCTGGATGAAGGAAGCAAATCCAGAGCACTTCCACGGCATAATAGATATGAATTTACCTGACAGAAAAATGAAAGGTCCTCATCAGGCTATCAATGCAGCAGTTGCGATTGAAGCACTGTTAAAAGCCGATCTTCAACTTCCCATAGAGTCGATTCAATCAGGGATTGCAAACGCGCAGCTTTATAATCGATTTGAGGAAGTCGCACCTGATGTGTTTTTCGACGGGGCCCATAATCCGGCTGCAGCTGTCATGCTAAGACGTACAGTACAGGAACAATTTCCCGGTGAAAAAATAGACTTTGTCATTGGAATGATGGCCAATAAAGAAATTAAAGAAACACTTAATGAATTAATACCGGTAGCGCATTCTTTTACCTTCATCGATTTTGATGTACCGGGTGCAGCGGCTGCCCAATTCGTTTACGATCAATGTGAATTTGGAAGAAAACAGGTGACAGATCAAGAATATGTGTCTATAATACTATCAAAAGACCTAGGTAAAAAGAAAATAGTCTCAGGTTCTTTGTACTTGCTAAATAGTCTAAGGTCTCATATACTGTAAATAACAATAGATAGAAAATTCCGCACGTTTAGCGGCTGATTGGAAGGATGAAGAGAATGAAGTTGAATGGCCGGCCGTTGTTACTCTTGTTGTTGCTGTGGATACTTGTTGTGCCGACCGGCATCGTTTATCTTCTGGTTACCCATCCAATTCCTGAGGTTAATTGGCTATGGGTGGGACTTTCAGTTCTATTAGGGTTTCTAAGTATT
>JARIBI010000109.1 GCA_029257435.1 Sporosarcina sp.
GACGTGTGCATCCACGATCTTTGGCCAATCGAACTCCGGGGAGACGACTACTTCAATCTATTAGAAGATTGGCTGGAGCAATTGGATCTAGGCAAAAATGCGCTGCGCAACGATGAAATCATCAAACAATCGATTCTTGATCTCGTGGACGCACCATTTTTTGAATCGTATCAAGAAGATGAAGAAATGCGCACGTTAAAAAAGAACTTACAATGGGGATTGGAGGATAAATAATGAACACAGATTTAGAACTGCTCATAGAGTATTTGCCGTTCATCATACCGCTCGTACTGCTCCAATTCGGACTCGCTATTTTTTCCGTCATTCACGTCATTCGCCACCCGCATTACCGGTTCGGCAACCAAGTCATGTGGCTGCTCATTGTGCTTTTCATTCAATTCATCGGACCGCTCATTTACTTTATTGCAGGAAGGGGAGACGAAGATGGTCGTGTCCATTCATAACGTCACCAAACGATTTGGCGCCAAAGAAGTTCTCAAAAACGTCAATCTCACCATACCGGAGCACTCGATTTTCGGCTTCGTCGGTGCGAACGGCGCCGGCAAAACAACACTTATGAAATGCATGTTGGGCCTGCTCCCTCTCACATCTGGCGCTATCACAATCGCAGGTGAAACCGTCACTTTCGGTCAAACAACTACGAACGCTCATATCGGTTATTTGCCGGACGTCCCTGAATTTTATGCGTATTACACGGCACGCGAATACTTGCAGTTATGCGCCGTCATTACAAATATTCCGAAGTCGGAGCGCAAGCCGCGTATTGAAGAATTGCTCGAACTTGTCGGACTAACCCAAGTAAAGTCCCCCATTCGAACGTACTCCAGGGGCATGAAACAGCGGCTCGGCATTGCGCAAGCACTTCTAAACCGTCCAAAACTGCTCATTTGCGATGAACCCACGTCCGCTCTCGATCCAGTCGGACGCGCACAGATTTTATCCATTTTACAAGCAGCTAAATCCGAAACAACCGTATTCTTCTCCACGCACATTTTGTCCGACGCTGAGCAAATCTGTGACCGTGTCGCCATGCTGCATGACGGAACGATCATCTTTGAAGATGATCTCACCGTACTCCAGCAGCAAGTAGACCATCAATTTGTCTTCACATTTACAGTAACGGCGGAGCAGGCGCTCTCCCAACTCAAGGAAACGGAGTACTCCATATCTATAGAAGAAAATGCATTCATCGTACAATTATCGAGCGACACCGAACGCTTGCAATTCATGCGCGAGCTTACAGATCGCAGCCTTGTCATCCAATCCATGCATCCCCACACAAAACCGCTCGAACAAGTCGTTTTGGAGGTGCTGAAATGAGTGCATGGCTCGGTTTTTTCAAGAAAGAGTGGACAGAAAGTATAAAGTCCTACAAGCTGCTGCTCACCATTCTGATTTTTTCTGTACTCGGCATCTTAAATCCGTTCACCGCAAAAATTACGCCTGCAATCATGGAGAACTTTATGCCAGAAGGCACAGTCCTGAATCTGCCTGAACCAACTGCACTCGATTCGTGGCTGCAATTCTACAAAAACTTTCCCCAGATGGGACTGTTCATCTTCATTCTTTTGTTCAGCACGATGATGTCGAAAGAACTGGAAAAAGGCACACTTGTAATCTTGCTCACAAAAGGGCTGCGCCGGAGCACGGTCATCACCGCGAAATTTGCGACGGGCTTTTCTTACTGGACGCTCGCATTTATGCTTACATTCATCATCACATACAGCTACACCGAGTTTTATTGGGATCAAACCATCGTCCAGCACGTGTTTCTCGCAGCGGGCTGCGTCTATGTATTCGGGTTGCTCCTATTTACAATCACCCTCTGGGGCAACACCTATTTCGCATCCGCGTATGGCGGTCTTTTAGTGACAGTCATCGCTGTCATCACGTTATTCATCATCGCGATTTTCCCGGAAACTGCATCGTGGAATCCACTGCAATTGTTGACCTCACCTCCACAAATGCTGACAGGGGAAGTGGCATTGAAAGAAATGCGCACACCATGTATCGTCGCAATTAGTGCACTATTCGTGTTTCTATTAGCAACCATTCTTCATTTTAATAAAAAACGTTTGTAACACTTTTGCAAATTAAACATACAGTCTGTTTTGTACGGTCGTTCCGGGGTATACTAGCCATAATAGGTTCGTAGAGGGGGCAATCATGTGGATATCCACGAAAAAGCGATTCGGCTGCTGCAAGAAAAGGCCGAGCAACCAAATCGTTCACGCAAAACAACTGCACAAAAATATAAAAAAAGTACAAAACCCGTAACCGATTACGTCGTGCTCGATTTCGAGACGACCGGATTACGGGCGGGCGCAGATAAAATCATTCAAGTTGGTGCAATCCGTTATTTCAATCACTGGAAAGACGAAGAAATGGACGTCCTTATCAATCCGCAGCGCTACATTTCACCAACCATCACCCGCATAACGGGCATCTCTAACGAAATGGTGGAAGAAGCACCGACGATCGATGAAAAGATTGAAGAGCTGATCGAATTCATCGGGGAATTGCCGATCATCGCACACAACGCCTCGTTCGACATGGGCTTCCTATACGCGCTCGAGGGGTTAAACGGCGTATCCATCCCGGAATACACCGTCATCGACACCGTCAAAATCGCACGCCAGAAAATCAAAGATACACCCAATCACAAACTCACAACACTCACGCAATACCTGCAACTCGAACACGACGCCCACAACGCAATCGGCGACTGCCTCGCAACCGCCGCAATTTATCAATACTGCACCAAGTAAAAACCCTGCCGTCGCAGGGTTTTTTTGGTGCTCACAGCTGTAAGCGCTCCATACTTCCGCCTATCCGCTCAATTACAACATCTAAGCGCTCCATACCCCGAGAGAAGCGCTCTATTGGTGTACCTAACCGCTCGTTTCAACCGTCTAACCGCTCGAAGCCAACATTCAACCGCTCCATTACAACCATAGCCCAGCTCCCACCCATCACGCGGAAACCATCCATTCGCCATAAAGTCTAAAAGCTCGCGACCAATTAATCACTAACAATTTTTAAACCAAGACTAATTGGTGTGCTCCGCTACGCTGCGCATTTTTTGTGAAGAACATCCTATATAAATTGTCATCTAAATCACCAAATTGAATTGTGTTAAAAAGCCAATAATTCGGCTTTGCGACAATCTATATCATTTCTTGCGAAGACAAGCTACACTAGTAGAAAACTTGAGGTGAAGTCATTGTTGCATAAACACAGAACGGCTCCAAAACTATTAAAAGGACTGTTAGCGTTAGAAAGACGGCTCCCGCACCATCATGAGAGATACAAATACATCACTGATGAATTACACAATACGCGAGCCGGCTACGGCGGTGAATTAGAATATGACCGCTATATGAAAGAAGTACGAACCGATTTTCCTCATGCGATTCTCCACGATCTATCACTCCAACATGAAGGGGTTTACTTTCAAATTGATTCCCTTTTCATTTCTCCAGAGTCTATCATTATCTCAGAAATCAAAAACAGAGCAGATAAAATCATGATTACATCGAACCCCATTCAGTTCTTACAAGTGAACGACAAAGGAATATCTCAACTGTTTCGCAGTCCGATTGCCGAAGTCGAGCGTAAAGTTCAGTTTCTGGAGAAATGGCTGTGGAAAAGAAATATACACGTACCGGTGAAGGGGATTATTGTGTTTGCTTACAACAATCAAATGCAAATTGAAGGGAAGCCTTCGATGCCTATTTATACTTCTTATGAAGCACCTGCTTTTTTTCGGTCACTTTCACCAGAGAAAGAGATATTAGGAGACCGTGATATTTCAAGGATTGCGAAGGAACTAACTAATTCGCATAGAGAATACAACCCATACCCGCTCATCCAGTTTTATAAAATCCAACCTCAATCACTTAAAAAAGGCGTGTTTTGTACAACTTGTACCGTTCCTACCACGATGTTATGGACATCACGTCGGTGGGAATGCCGCGTGTGCGGAAAACGTGACAGTGACAGTCACATGGAGGCAATTGAAGAGTGGTTTATGCTCATGCCTCATAAATTAACAAATCAAGCATTTTGCGAATTTACTGGAATCACGGATCGTCATACAGCAAAACGAATGCTAGCCCGGTGTAAGTTAAAACATCAGGGGATTGGAAGAGGAAGCCGTTATGAGCAAATTCCTTAAGCGTTTGTTAATGAAAAACCAAGACTAATTGGTGCGCTTCGCTTTGCGAAGCGTTTTTTACTTGGCTTATATTCAGGCCAGCAGATAGCGTGCTGGATTTATCAAGCGCTCCATTCCACAGGCTAACCGCTCATTCCCGAGGCAAAGCGCTCCATTCCACTGGCCAAGCGCTCGTTCCCGAGGCAAAGCGCTCCATTCCACTGGCTAACCGCTCGTTTCCGAGGCAAAGCGCTCCAACCGCCCGCCCAACCGCTCCATTCCAGCCCCCACACACCCCTAAACAACCAAACACCCCAAATTCCCCCTACCCCCCATCCACAAAATAGGCTATACTCAACAAAAACCCAACACGCACAAAAAGGAGGCACCGTCATGCGACCCGACACACCCAAATCACCAAACGCACCACAACCCAATCAATACAAACAAGACCCGCGCTTCAAAACCGCGCACAAAGAAGCATGGATCGGCGTCGCGCTCGCCATCTTCAACTTCATCTGGTGGTTCGGTTTCGCCTATGGACTTGGTGGCCGTCCCGTCGAAGAATACACATACATACTCGGCCTGCCCGACTGGTTCTTCTGGAGCTGCGTCGTCGGCTTCATTCTCATGAGCCTCATCACCGTCGTCCTGGCGAAATTCGTCCTCACCGACATGCCGCTCGACGACGACCCGGCCTATCATCCAAATCCACCGAACTTTCACGATCAGAAAGGACCGAACTCATGAACATCGGCGTACTTATCCCGCTCATCCTATTCTTAATCGCAATCTTCGCCATCGGGTTCATCGCCTCCAAACAAATGGGCAGTGGCGGCAGCTTCCTGCAAGACTACTTCCTCGGCGGACGTGAACTCGGAGGCTTCGTCCTCGCGATGACCATGGTCGCCACATACGGAAGCGCATCCAGCTTCCTCGGCGGCCCCGGAACCGCATACACCGTCGGCTTCGGCTGGGCGCTCCTGGCGATGACACAAGTCGTCACCGGCTACTTCGTCCTGCTCGTGCTCGGTAAAAAGTTCGCCATACTGAGCCGCCGCTACGACGCTGTCACGATGATTGACTTCTTGAAGGCGCGCTACAACAGCCCGGCCGTGGCAATCCTGTCAGCCATCGCCATCATCGTCTTCCTATTCTCCGCGATGACCGCGCAATGGGTAGGGGGCGGACGTCTCATCGAATCGCTCACGGGACTTAGCTACACATCGGCGCTCTTCATCTTCGCGATCAGCGTCCTCGTCTACGTCACAATCGGCGGATTCCGCGCCGTCGCGCTTACCGACGCTGTCCAGGGCGCAATCATGGTCGTCGGAACGCTCATCCTGCTCATCGGAGTCATCATCGCAGGCGGTGGAATTCCAGCCATCATGCAGGATTTGTTGAATGAAAACCCGCGCCTCGTCACGCCATTCGGAGCAGACGGCAGCCTAACCGCAGCATATGTCTCAAGCTTCTGGATCCTCGTTGGAGTCGGCGTCGTCGGCCTCCCGCAAATGGTCATCCGGACGATGAGCTACAAAAGCTCCCGCGCCATGCACCGCGCACTCGCAATCGGCACAATCGTCACAGGTTTCATCATGCTCAACATGCACTTGATCGGCATCTTTGCGCGTCCCGTCCTGCCAGGAATCGAAGTGGGGGATAAAGTCATTCCGCTCATCGCACTCGAAGTCTTGCCGCCGTGGCTCGCCGGCATCGTCCTGGCCGCACCAATGGCCGCCATCATGTCCACCGTCGACTCGCTCCTGCTGCTCGTCAGCTCCGCGATCGTCAAAGACGTCTACCTGAACTTCATCAAACCGGACGCACCCGAAAAGCGAGTCAAAATGCTCAGCTTCGGCATCACAGGCGTACTTGGAATCATCGTATTCCTGCTCGCTTTGCAGCCGCCGGACCTGCTGATCTTCCTGAACCTATTCGCATTCGGAGGACTCGAAGCCGCCTTCATCTGGCCAATCGTCCTAGGACTCTACTGGAAACACGGCAACAAATACGGTGCGCTCCTATCCATGCTCACCGGAATCGGCAGCTACATCATCATCCACTTCTACAACCAGGAATACGGCAACCTGCTCGGAGTCCACACCGTCACCCTCCCAGTAGTCCTATCCCTGATCGCATACCTAATCGGAAGCCTAGCCATAAAACGCGAACCCTTCCAGTTCTAAAATTAATCCCTCGGAGCCACCACAGCCCCGAGGGATTTCTCTATTCTTTCTATCTACAATGTTATAACCTGTCTCAACAATACCCGTCGACCGAAGCGCCGTCTGCAGCGTAGAGAGACACCTTCCTCCTAGCCCTCCCTTTTTCAAATAAATCCAAATTCAACTAGTCGTAACACTCTGAAACTGATATGATAGACGTGCATGTCCAAACTACTATTCTAGGGGGCAATTTCGAATGACGAAGAAGACTAGATTCATGGCAACGACCATCACAGCGGCAGCAGTCGCAACTGCACTGGCGGTACCAAGCGCATCAGCCGACTCCTCGAAATTCACCGACGTATCTGATCGTTATGCAGACGCGGTCAACTTCCTATGGGCAAATAACGTAACATCAGGCATCAGCGAAACGAAGTTCGACACCATGTCCCAAGTCAAACGCGCAGACGCAGCAATCTTCATCGCAAAAGTCATGGGTCTTGAGCCAGGCGGCGTATACAAAGACTCAGGCTTCACAGACGTACCGAAAAACGCAAAGTGGGCAGTAGACGCACTCGCTGAACACGGAATCGTCAACGGAAAAACGACAACAAAATTCGGCGCTTCCGAACACCTTACACGCGGTGAAGCCGCAGCCATGATCGTCAAAGCTGCAAAAATCGAAGCAGACAGCACAAAAACAAAAACACAATTCACAGACGTCAACAAACGCTTCGCACCTTACGTCCAAGCACTCGTTGACGAAAAAATCGCAAGCGGAAAAGATAGCAAAACATTCGGCACATCCATGCCCGTCACACGCGGCGAACTAGCCCTATTCCTTAACCGAGGCAACGCGAAATTCGGCTACTTCGACCTTATGGTGATGCACATGAATGACCATCACGCATACCTCGACAACTTCCCGTACATCTCGACTGTAGTTAACGAACTGCGTGCAAACAACGAAAATAATCTTCTTCTTCATGGCGGAGATGTCTTCTCAGGAGACCTTTACTGGAATAAATACAAAGGACAAGCCGACGTTGTCATGATGAACTACCTGGGCTTTGACGCTGTCACTTTCGGTAACCACGAATTTGATGAAGGCGGCTCTCACGATGCTATGAGAAATTATGTAAAAGGTGCACAATTCCCGATATTAACTGCAAATATCGATACATCTGCTGAACCTGCTTTCAAAGGCCTGCAAAAGCGGGGCATTTATGAGAATGCAGCTGCTGGCGGTATTTATGACGGTTCAATTCAAACAATTAACGGCGAAAAGGTTGGTATCTTCGGATTAACTACTGAAGAAACTGAAAATATTGCTACGCCTAATAAGTTGAAACTCGAAAACTATATCCAGCGTGCTAAAGAAACAGTAGCTGCTTTTGAAGCACAAGGTGTCAATAAAATCATTGCAATGACACACCTAGGTGTTCATGAGTCACCTGTTTATGGAAATGACCAAGCACTCGCAAAAGCTGTTCCTGGTATCGACGTTATCGTGGGTGGACATAGTCACACTGAATTGAAAGAGCCAATTACAATTTCTCACGATTCAGGCAGTAAAACATTTATTGTCCAAGCTGGAGAACATTCAAATAACCTTGGCACACTAAACGTTAAGTTTAATCCTAAAGGCGAAGCCTACTGGAATCATGGGGAACTCATCAAAATTGATCCGAAAACTATGAAAATTGACCCTAAGGCTCAAGCTGTACTTAAGCCTTTCCAACAAGGGAAAGAAGATCTTAAAAAAGAGTCAATCGGTGTAGTATCTGAAGTTTTCTTGGATGCGAAACGCGATTCAAGTGCTGAAGGAATTTCAAGTATTCGTCATAACGAAACCAACCTTGGAAACGTAATAGCGGATGCAATGCTCTGGAAAGCGAAGAGCATGCCCAATCTAAAAGACGGAATCGTTGTTTCTATGCAAAATGGTGGCGGAATCCGAGCAAGTATTGAAGCTGGAGATATTTCAGTGGGCAGCATTGTTCAGGTCTTGCCTTTTGGTAACCCGTTAGCAATCGTAGATTCAAACGGCAAAGAAGTGAGAGAAGCATTAGAGCGTAGTGTCTTTGCAGCTACAATTGAGGGCGGCAAAGGACTAAAAGAGTCAGGTGGTTTCTTACACGTCGGTGGTATGAAGTTTACATTTGACAGCACGAAGAAATCAGGCGAGCGCGTGGGTGATATCTGGGTACTTAAAGGAACAGAGTTTGTAGCGCTTGAACCTGATCAGAAAGTTTACATCGCTACAAATAAATTTACCGCTAATGGCGGAGATGACTACAAAGTGTTTGAGAAAGCAGCCGCTGAAGGACGCGTTTCAGACCCTGGATTCTCCGATACCCAGAATGTTATCGAATACCTTCAGTCACTAGGCGACAAAATCAACCCTAAAGTTGAAGGACGCATCATCGATACATCTCTCAAAATACAGCAAAATGGATATAAAGTTCCAGTTGAAGGCGCTAAAAACTAAATAAAAAAATAAAAATAACTCCGAAGCATCCCAAGAAAGATGATTCGGAGTTTTCTACAAAATGCGCCCTTCATGGCTTTGCAGCAAGCTAGCAAAGAAAAGAAGGACTGATTAGCTAGACTAGAAAAACACTAACCTATTAACATACCCCAATTTAGGTCGATAGAAACATAGAGAAATACAAAGAATTGTTGTATCCTTTACGGTAACGACAAATATTTGGAGGATTGTACCATTGAAGAAACTCGCAGTATGCCTTACCTTATCTCTCGCAGCGCTTGTCCCATTCGGACAAGATTCCAAGGCCGCAGCCAACTTCACGGATGTCGGAACGACGCACCGTGCACAGGCTGAAATCTATTATCTTGTCGAAGGCGGGATTACAAGCGGAGTCTCTGAAACTCGTTTCGTCCCGGAGCAGCAAGTGACACGTGTCCAAGCCGCAGCCATGCTCGGACGTACACTGAACTTGAACGGAGAACAGCGTGCAACGAACTTTAAGGACGTTGGAAAGAACAACTTCGCTTCCGGCTACATACAGCAGCTTGTCGACAAAAAAATCATTTCGGGGTATCCGGATGGCAGCTTCAAACCGAACAACACACTAAGCCGCGGAGAAATGGCAGTCTTAATCGGACGTGCTTTCGAGTATAAATCCAGTTCTGTTAGTGTAGCAGCAAGCTCGCTTATTAACAAAGGGATTGCATCTGGAATCGCGGACGGATCATTCGGTGAAACCCAAACGATCAAACGCGGAGACTTTGCTGTATTCCTAGCACGAAGCATCAATGCAGACTTCCGTACAGCAGATAATGAGAAGTTCGAGCATAATGCCTACGTGGACACGAAAGACGGATCGAAATTGAACCTCCGTACAGGTCCGAACACATCTTACCCATCAATCGCTTCAATTCCGTCGGGCAAAATCGTTTCCTATTCGTACTCCGTTGGAGAATGGGTGTATGTTACGTCTGATAACGTAAAAGGATTCGTACACTCTGCCTACTTACAGTCGGACAAGCCGTCTGACAAGCCAGTCGTGACACCGCCAACACCGACACCACCTCCAACGAAGCCAGTGCCTACACCACCTGGTAAAAAGCCATTAAGTGACATCACAGTTGTCATCGATGCGGGGCATGGCGGATCAGATCCAGGCAGCTCAGGCCACGGGTTTATCGAGAAGAACGTAACATTGAACGTCGCGAAGAAAATGGAAAAGTATTACGATAAAGTACCGATGAAAGCGAAAATGACACGCTCATCAGATAAGTTTATTTCGTTGAACGCACGAGGTGCTTACGCTTCTAAAGTAAAAGGCGACATTTTCGTATCGATCCATACGAATTCGCATACTACTGGTTCTGCCAATGGATCTGAAACATTCTATTACACTAAATCTGCAGCAGTAAATCCGAACGTATCACAGTCAAAAGCGCTTGCGAAATACGTGCAAAACCGCCAGCTTGAAGCTTGGGGTCTCAAAGACCGCGGTGTAAAAGTCGGTAACCTTGCAGTCCTTCGTCAAAACACAGTGCCTGCAGTACTTGCTGAACTAGGTTTCATTACAAACAGCAAAGATATGGGCATTATGGGAACAGAAACAGGTCGTGAAAAAATGGCGAAAGCATTATTTATTGCGACACTAGACTATTATTACTACTATGAAAACAGAACGGATGTTTTGCCTTTGTATAGCACGGTAAATGCTACACCGAGTGGAAAACTTCACTAAAAACACCGATTCCACTCGTTCGTAAGACCGAGTGGAATTTTTTTGTGGAAAACGGATCGAAAAGGACTGATAATGGGTATAGGAATCATATCGTACATAAAGGAGTGATCATGTGAAAAGAATAGTAGTTTCAGTGGCCCTAACGCTCGGTTTACTGCTTCCCATACAAGCACACGCCGAAGAGCGCACAGACTGGTTGCTCCATGGATCGGATACAGACTTACAGGAAATTAACCAAAAAGTGAGTCCATTCACGAGAGAATTTAAAAATGCTCCACTTGGTGAAGTCCAATTGACCCAGCAAGAAGTGGAAGAAATTCGCACTCATTATCCAGACGTCAGCATTTATCCTAACCGGGAATACGGAGTCGCAGAAGCACCCGTTTCTCCAGCACCGCCATCTCAAATCACGTACCCTAAACGATTTACCCTCATCAATACCACGCCAGAAGCAATCGCTCCTTATACAGGAAAGGGCGTTCGCGTTGCGATTCTTGATAGCGGAATCGACGGCACGCATAGTAAATTGAACGTCAAAGGCGGGTTCTGCGCCTTGCCGAAAGAACAGTGCGCTCAGGGAGCGGTACCTTACGATGATGACCTTGGTCATGGAACGCACGTGGCAGGTATCCTTTCAGCAGCTAAAGCGAGTAACGGCACGATGGGTGTTGCTCCAGGCGTGGATTTATTTGCCATCAAAGCCATCAACTCATACGATTCAGGCCGCACTGTCGATATCATCAATGGTGTCGAATGGGCAATCAACCACAATATCGACATTTTGAATATGAGCATTACGACCAACCGCAACGACCCGGCATTGAAACTGATGCTGGACAAAGCGTACGCAGCTGGAATGATTATCGTTGCGTCAGCAGGGAACGAAGAAATGGGCGATATGAAAGATTCCGTCCAATATCCTGCAAAATATCCAACGGTCATCGCAACGACAGCGATTAACTACAATAAAGAACGATTCCTAGAAGCTTCCATTGGACCTGAAGTAGAACTTGCAGCACCAGGCGTCGACATTTTCAGTACGTTTCCGCGAGCACTCGACGACGATGGGAAAAAAGACGGATACTACGAGTTATCAGGAACATCGATGGCGTCACCGCACGTGTCGGGGATCGCAGCGCTCCTGAAAGAACGCTTCCCTGAAATGACCAACGTCCGATTGCGCTCAATTCTAGCGAATGCGGCAGAAGACGTAGGCACAAAAGGACGCGACAAACACTTCGGTTATGGGCTCGTCAAATACCCAGCCAAAGTCGATGAAATTCCGATGATGACCCAATACACACAAAACGGCCGTGTCGTATTTGAACTTTCGAACGCGAACAAAACGACAACTCGACAATTGAAAATCGAGGGTCGTACGATTAATGAACAATCACCAGGCAAGTGGGAGACATACCTCTTACCGGGTACGTACAAAGGCAAGTATGCCATCATGACGAATACCGGCAAACAAATTCAAGAGGACATCCTCGTTAAAATTGAAGGCGCAAGTTATAAAGACGTGTCAGGCTCAAAATGGTACTCCCCGCAGATTGCGTATTTGATGGATAAAAAACTCATCTACGGGTTCGAAGGCAACCTTTTCAAACCGGATCGTAAAATCACACGGGCCGAAGCAGTTGCCATCATGGGGCGTGCCGCAGGGCTTAACGGGGAAAAACGTAAAACGCAATTCAAAGACGTCAACCCGAACAGTTTCGCTTCCGGCTACATCCAATCTGCACGAGAAAAAGGACTGCTCGGCGGATTCCCAGACGGTACATTCCGTCCCGACCAACCCGTCACGCGTGGTGAAATGGCGCTCTTGCTTCAACAAGCATTCAGCCTTCAATACGATGCTAAACAGAAATC
>JARIBI010000042.1 GCA_029257435.1 Sporosarcina sp.
ACAACATCGAGCATTTCATCGATTCAGGGGTTGCAGGTCTGGCGATTAACGGCAGTACAGGGGAGTTTGTTAGTTTAACGAAGGAAGAGCGCTATCAGGCAGTTGAAGTCGCGGTTGCACAAGTGAGTGGCCGGATTCCGCTGATCGTCGGAACGGCAGCTGAAACGACTGCGGATGCAATCGAATATACACAACAAGCTGAAAAAGCGGGTGCGGACGCTGCATTGCTTATCAACTCGTACTATGCGCATCCGAAAGAGAACGAAATCTATGAGCACTTCAAAGCAGTTGCTGAATCGGTTGAATTCCCAGTAATGATCTACAACAACCCATTCACGTCAGGTGTCGACATTAGCACAGAAACGATTCTAAAAGTGGGCCGTGATGTGAAAAACATTACGCACGTTAAAGAATCGAGCGGCGGTATCGGCAAAGCCCGGGATATCGCACGTCAAGGCGAAGGGTTCATTAAAGTATTCTGTGGTTCTGAAGATCTTGCAATTGAATCATTCCTTGTTGGCGCAACAGGATGGATTTGTGTATCTGGAAACATTGCACCGCGTCTAGTAACAGATATGTATACTCACGTTCAAAACAACGAAATGGATGAAGCATGGGCTTTGTACGACAGACTACTACCGCTTTGTGCATTCCTTGAAGGATCAGGAAAATACGTTCAAATCGTGAAACGGGCAATGGACTTGCAGGGTCTGGCAGGCGGACCTTGCCGCAGACCGAGACTGCCATTGAATGAAGAAGAGGAAGCAACATTGAAGGAACTTCTGCAAAGCTTGGAAATCGTAACTAACTAACTAAGAAGGGGGTGAATGAGGAATGAAAGTGACTGACTACAAACTGAAACCGAAAGTTGAAGAATTCTTGCAAGGAGTAAAAGGACTTTATATTGACGGGGACTATCAACCGGCAATTAGCGGGAAAACATTCAATGTCATAAATCCAGCGACGGAAGAAGTCATTGCGCAAGTAAGTGAAGCACAACCTGAAGACATCGATGTCGCCGTAGCCGCTGCGAGAAAAGCGTTTGATGAAGGCGAATGGACGAAGATGGAAACCGCTGAACGCTCTCATCTCATTTACAAGTTCGCGGATCTTTTGGAAGAAAACC
>JARIBI010000005.1 GCA_029257435.1 Sporosarcina sp.
TATATATTCCCTCCAATGAAAATGTCAGATTTAATGATGTTGGATTTGCATCAGCCTTAGAAACTTGAATGACAGATGACTGATCTTGCATTGCATAGTGAATGACTGAATTTGTTTGATCTTTGTCAGCAACCGTCAGTTCCCAATTTCCATCGACTTTTTTGAGTTCCCCGGTATTAGAGAAAACATTAATACTTTCCACCTCAATTACAGCTCCCATCAAAGGAGGGATAGAACCTTCATTGGAATCGGATAATACATCATACTGAACTCGCCCTGTTTTCTCATCCAATATTGGATTTTGCACCTCAGCACCCGTTATATATCCATTATCACCCTTCAAAGGTTTCGTATCTGGAATAAATTCATCGATATACTCGCCGTTACCATTTTTCAATCGGTAATCCAGCGAAACTTCCCTTACATTATTTAAAATGGAGGGGTCTTCAAATACTAATTGAAAACTTAATCCTAATTTATTTGCGTCTGAAAAATGCTTATCGAGCGTTATTTTAATACCCTGATCGGTAACTGAACTATTATTTTCTTGTATAAACCCATTATTTACGGCTTGTTCTATGCCTTTATCTCCAAAATTAAAGAATTCGTTGATACTGGCCATTACGTCTTCATTTGTAAGAACTACACCAGTTACGATTAGAGCACAAGCAGCAGCAACTACTCTTTTCCAAATGAAATTGACCTTTTTCTTCTTTGATTTAGCCCGAATGATATCATAGGATTGATCCAGGGATTTCCTTAACTTAGCAGGTATCTCTTTATTTTCGTTCATAATCTGATTCAACTCTTTTTCAAAGTTATTTTTCATATACCATCACTCCTTCATTTTTATAATAGTTATTTCTTAATATCGACTTGGCCCTAGAAAGTCTGGATTTAATCGTCCCTTCAGGCTCTCTTAAAAATTCACTCATTTCTTTTACATTCAATCCGACAATATAGTATAAAATAAGTGCTAATCTGTAGACTTCATTTAAACTATTAAGCGCATCCTCTAATTCTAGTTTTTGAAATTCATCCTTTCCCTTTTCAGAGAGTAATTGCTCATTCAAAACTGAAGTGTTTTTATTCTTGTTAAGCAAGCTGTTACATTTATTAATTAGGATTTTACATATCCATGTATTAAAGTACTCATCGTTTTTCAGGGTATGTAATTTTTCATACGCCGAGATAACAGCATCCTGCACAGCATCAGCTACATCTTCATCATTGTTTAATAATCTACTCGCTGTCCGATACAATACATCTTCGTATTGTTTTACAAGGGAAACAAAAGCTTCTCCATCTCCCTTTTTCGCCTTCTTGACTAAGGCTTTAAGTGATCCCATTTCAACACCTCCTTACCAGTCGTTTGTTGTTCAATAGATTAGATATGGGAGAGTATCAATTGGTTGCATTGAATATTTTTTTTTGAAAAGGCGTTTTTTAAATGTGAAAAGAGCGCTAATCCTTTTTGGGACCGCACTCTTTTTTTGAAAAGTTATCTCTTGTTTATTATTGTGGAATCTCAATATTTCTGTAATAAGTTATTCAAGATAATGGCCCTTTAACAGCATAATCCTTGTTCTAGAATTGCCCCCGTTAGTTCAAGAAGCTAAGAGTTCAACACAACGACTTTCTAATATATTTTCAAATCATCAATCTTCTTACGGATTTGTTTAGCTTTATTATACTTGAGAAACTCATCAACACTCCAGAAGAGAAATGATGATACAAGAGAGAGTAATAAAAATAAGTTAAATGGCACCCAAGCCTCTCCATAATTGAATAAAATTAATACAAATACAGAGGCAAGAAGTAAATGAATTACTAATGCAATTCCCCCTCTTATTACTCCTTTAATTCTTTTAGTGACAAAATCGGATAATATAGAACTTGGTAACCCATAGACCAAAAGAATAGGGATTAAATACATTCCAAGCATTATGACAAACCCTGATGGTTCTATAAGGAAATAAATAAACATTACCATTATACAGGCTACTATGGCAGAAACTAATTTTCTAATTATCAAACCACCACTCCTACCTTCTTCTTAAACTAAATGGCCCGTTTAATGCACTGTCCTTATCACGCAAACGCCCCCGTTAATGGAATTTCATAACTCATTAGCGTTAGTAAGATGCTTTTGTGCGTTGGTATCTTATAAATTCTAAAGTGTAGAAATTCAATAGTGTTAGCACTGGAATAAAAAACGCAAATACTAGTATTCCCAAACTGCTAAAGACGCCATCTGTTTGTTTATGAAATGCTTGTACATCTAATTTATAAAAAAGGACAGTCGCTATTAGTAAAATCACAGCATTTACAGCCAATGCTGTTAGAACACTCAGCCATTTATTACTTTTTAATTTAAATATCCATATACAAGTTATAGTGGAAACTAGCAGAGAAACAAGCACTGTAAATAACACTATTGTATTCAAAAAATACCCTCCCATAACTTAATAATCTGGCCCTTTTCTTGAAAAACCATGTTCGGTTAAAGGCCCCCGATTGTTTAAATGTCGGGGTGTATATCTTATGAGGTTATATCGAAACCACTACGTTCCCCATTGACATACACGTCAATAGTTTCAATATCTTTATCTATCGTTAGATGATATACATTTTGTTTTGCGTCAGAGTCAGATACATCGAATTTAATTTCCACTGTGTCACCTTTTACATCTTAGTTAAAATCTGCGTCCCCATCAGATTGAAGAGTGATATAGTAACTATTTTTGTTTTCTTCTTTTAACTGTAATTGAACATTAGGCTGGATAGAATCTTGTACAAATTTTGGTACACTCTCAACCTTTTCTAGATTTGTTACTGTTAAAGAACAAGCGGCCAATATTGAAACGAACACCATCAACATAACAACAATAATTTTCTTCATCATTAACTTCCCCCTATATTCACGACTAAATGGCCCATTTGCGTTATTAGCGCGATTACTTAGGCAGCAATCGCACCCGTTTGGTGAAAGCGCACTATTTATCCCTCTAATGATTCTTACAACTCTTTAAATAAGTCAACAGGTTCAACTTCTAATCCAATTAGTTTCACATTCCAGTTAACACCAACTAACAAATTGTCCTCATTCATTCCTGAAAGCCAATTTTTCATAAATTCCTCTAATATTATGGAAGTTGGTTGATAATGTGACCATTCATCTACTGCACACCGGCGTACATATGCTTCATCCGACTAAAAAAGCATAACTCCTGTATCTTCATATTCTATTTGATTCACAAACACACCATCCTTCGATGCCTGCTAATCCACATATCAACTTGTTTTCTGAAACTTTCTTAAGAAAGTACTCATAACGCCTTTTAGAATTTATAGTTAAGTCAAATTCCATAAATGAACTCCTTATTATATTTATCGTTTCTTCCGAAATATCGCCTTACTACTGCAATGGGAGCAATCCTTCTTCATGAATTGCCTCCGTTTGAAGTACAATACCGCACCCCATGTGCAGCCACTTGCTTAATACTTAGTTTTAATTACTTTATCATTTTCAAACGATCTAAAGGATAAAAGATTGCTTCTGCAGATCCTACTACCTTCTCCATCGGAACAAAACCAACCATAGGGTCCCGACTATCTGTACTTCTTCTACGATTGTCACCAAGTACAAAAAAGTAACCACTTGGTACAGTGGTTTCATCTAAATACTCTTCCAATGTAAAATCTTCTGTAAGTGTGCCGTTGTCAATCAATGCTTTTTTATAATCCTTTAGATAGTCTTCTTCGAAGTCTTTACCGTTAATTAAAAGCCTGTCATTCTCGTATTTTATATGATCGCCTGGAACCCCAATAATACGCTTGATGTAGTTTATGTTTTCCTTTTCCTCAAAAATAATCACGTCAAATCGATCGTAACCGGCAAATCTTGGTCCAATTTTATTCACGACTACTTTATCACCATCTTCAAGGGTGGGCATCATAGAAGCTCCTTCAACTACAACGGGTGTAAATAAAAGAAAACGAATTCCAAATGCAAGCAAAACAGCAATACCTATTGCTTTTCCCCATCCTAATAATTCATTCTTCTCTTTAACTTCCCTCATCTCTAGCAACTCTCTCTCTTTTAAAATAAGTCCTCTTATCGTTCCTCAATAACCCTACTTGTTCAAGTATTTGGCTAATTACTGAAAATCAAAAGCTGTTTCTTTTCTTTCATTTCTTTTAAAATTAACTAAATAAATAACAATGCCCATAATCAATACACAGTACGTAACATTTTCTCCAATACCAATAAGCCCACGCCAGCTTCTTGTACCATTCACATACAACTGCAAGATCAATCCTAAAAGTAAACATAGTAACGTATAAGGAGTTTTTTTCACAAGAAATCCTAATATCCCGCCGAGAGTACCACCAACTGCTGATGCTCCGTAGTGAATTCCATATCCAATAGCCAGCTCTTTAAAAGATATTTGTACTGGCACGTCCCCGTAAAAATAAGTAAACAAGAAATAAAACGTAATGGCAGTAAGGGTATAAATTGCACCATATAGCATAGCCTTCCTAATATCACTTGCAAATATATAGCCAACAAGCATGGCGAGTATAAACCATACGGGTAAGGAATTAATTATTACTGCTAAATATGAAATAACGTATTCAAAAACTGTTACATCATTTCTTAAATCCGGTAGGTTGTCGGAAATAACTGAAAAATATCCGACGATTATACCAACAATCAGCGTAAAAATAATAAACCTTTTCCAATGTCCTTTGCATTTCTTGTTCTCCTCCAATAAACACCCTCCCTATATACGTTTCCTAATTTACTTTTTAATTATGCAGTTAAGTTATCTGGGGCGACTGATGAATAAAAGCAAATTCTTATTCCAGAATGACTTCCGATTGTAACTAGAGTCCAAATCGTTAATTATCCAAATCATCATCAAGCCAGGATTTCTT
The DNA here is from genome assembly GCA_029257435.1 of Sporosarcina sp. Lineage (GTDB taxonomy): Bacteria > Bacillota > Bacilli > Bacillales_A > Planococcaceae > Sporosarcina. The sequence goes on from JARIBI010000005.1 coordinate 4,942, forward strand.
ATTTTCCACTTGATCAGAATTTTTCTCGAGAGAATGCCCCACGAAAGACCTGTTAATACTATCTTTGACAGCTTTAAAAATCACTAGATACAGAATGAACAGCCCTGCTATCCAAAGAACGATCATACCGAAAACTTGACTTGCCATTATCCATCACTCCAATCCCTGTATAACAAAATGGCCCTATTGCAACATAGTCTTATTACTAAAATGCCCCCTATTGTGTATTTTCGAAATCATTTTTTAAACCATACGTAGTAAAAAGAAAATAGAATTGAAATAAGAAACACTATAAAAATGACTATATTCAAATTTTTACTTCTTACCTTAAAAATATCGTTTTTACCTTTTAATAAAAACTCAGTAGCGTAGAAGAAAATAAGAAATGCCACTGTAAGCAAAAGTAAATTTGAAGTGTTTAAAGTATCAAATAATGTCAGTATAAATACCAAGATTGGGAATATTAATAACTTTAATATGATATTCACCTTTTCCGTCTTTTAGAATATGGCTTATTGAGGTATGAGCACGATTCTTTATACAGTAATTGCACCCATTAGTTTAAGATCCAATCGTCCAAAGATTCTTTAATAATGTTTTCTGTGGTCGTAAATGGGAGCGTGTGATATTCCCAGTCAAGGAAACCGTTTTTAGACGCTTTCGTTAAAAAAAGCATTTCAAGTTTATTTTCAACAAAGACTTGTGTTAAATAAATGTTGTTTCCGGAGTATTTTGTATAAAAGTAAAGGTCAGTTATATCTAAAATATTTTGTCCTTTTCTATCTCTTTCGGCATTTATCTCACTGACATAGTAATCTTCATTACTCACATTGCTTTCTTGAAATTTTAGGTACACTGTATCTAAATTCACCAGAATTACAACAACCAATATTACAAAAACAAACGATATAATTATCTTTTTCATAACTTCCCCCATAAGACAAATCATCCTCTTCACTCCACTCCCCCTTAGCAGAAGAAGTTAAGTTCTAATTCCCTTAGCCCAATGGTTCTTCTCCAAATCTTCTCCAGAGAACAGGAAATAAACTTTCCAAGTCATCTTCTTCCCAATCAAATTCAATATCAGTTTCTGATGGTAGTCCCTTTTTCTCAAGGGCATCTAATACCTCATTATGGATATCATCATCCCATTCAATATCACCAGTTTTTATTAGCGTATAGGCATCTAATCCAACTGAAAGTAATTCTTCATTCTGAGGCATACCTTCAGCATCAAGGTTATTTTCATTTATATATTCTGCTAAATATTCTTGATTTTCCATTACCTTGTTAAATATTTTTTCCCCTTGTCCAATCAACCATCCTCTAAAATAGTCAAAACTATCGTCAGAACAGCCTCCCATCAGAACAAAAGCTGCTCCCCATAAACGAGATTGATAACTAGCGTTCATTAGTTCTTGAAATAAAAATTCAAAGTCTAACACTTCTTCTAATCCTCTTTGAGCAAGTTGCTCTGTTAACCATTCGTCTTGGTCAAATTCCTTTGAGCCTTCTATTAATTCCCAAAATTCCTTCTTGTCCAATAAACTCACCTCATATTTTCCTGATTTAGATATCGAATGTTATTAATTCTGGCCCTTTTCTTGAATAACCTTGTTCGGTTAACACCCCCGATGGGTGAATTAGAATATTTTATCCTTCAAGTAATACTTCATAAACAATTTCTTCCTCTTCCAATATAATAATCAAATTATAGGCATCATCATCATTTGTCTTATATATCTTTGTCCCTACTGGTAATTGAGTAGCTGCACCATCTTTAAAGAACCATCTATTACTGGTTTGTCTTGTGATTTCGCCGAGTAGTTCACCTTTTATAAGTTCTAAATCTTTAGTCCTTTCTATTTTGGATGCATTCATATAAACTAGACCGTCATTCCATTGAAAGATATCTGCATCTTCGTTTTCCTTTATTATTTTGCTTGCGGTCGGATTACTTATACTGTTCGAACAAGCCGATAAAATCGAAGTAAGCAATGCCATAATAATAATCACTTTCTTCATCATATCAGCCCCTCTCCCTTAGATAATCTGGCCCAATTCATGCACATTCCTGTTCGGTTAATGCCTTCGATAAAGGAAAATGAAGCAGATTAAGCACTAATCAGTTAAATACTACTCATTTTACTATTGGGGTATTTGCATTGTTTAACCAATCATTGATAAACGGTGATTGATGGGGGTTAATGTTATTCGGAAGCCCTTCTTTTGAGAAAAAACGTAGTTGTTTACTTTCTGCACATCGTTTAAGACTTCCTTTATACTTTTTTGATTGGAATATAATTTGGATGCTGTACACCCTGTCTCCATTTGGATAAACTGCAAAACCGTTTTCACCTGAATATATTCCAAACAGAGAGAATTCAGTAATTTCAAGGTTTGTTTCCTCAGTTACCTCGCGTTTTACAGTCTCTTCAAAGGTTTCACCAATTTCCATGATTCCACCTGGAATACCCCAAATGTCTTGTCCAGTTCGTTCCTGCAATAGAATTCTTCCTTGTAGGTCTTCTATAATTGCCCCGCAACCAATTGTTAGCAATGTCTTGTTACCAACCATTTCTCTCATCGTTTTAATATAATCATTCATGAAATATCACCTCAAAGAAAAAATACATTACCTGAAACCAAAACATTTTTAAAAACATTCTTATTTAATTCGGGCCGATTGGTGAATGGACGCAAGTTCTTGTACCAGAATGTCCACCGATTCGGGAACAGTCCTTCTTCCACAACCTCCACAGTTTATAAGACAGGCGTTATTGAAATGTATCAGGTTCGTCTATAACGATACTTCCCGATACATTAATCTTATCCCAGATCCACGCCTGATAAATTCGATCGAGTTCAACTCCTAATTCTTTTTCATCCAGACTTTCATCAATCTCTAATTCTTCAAAAGTAAATGTCTCTCTTGCCTCAGTACCTTCGAATGTACTACTGGTAAATGAAAAAGTTACTGTTTTAACCAGTTCACTCAACTCCCACTAATCATTACTTTTTTCTGAATCTGGCCCTTTAACGGCATAATCCTTATTCAAGAATTGCCCCCGTTTGAAGCATATATCTTATTTTTTTATTGATAATGATTCCTTTTTATAAAGAAAGGACAAGAGTGCCAGTTGAACAATAAACCAGACCAACAGTAAATACATTACTTTTTCTAATTCTACAATCAAAACTAAAGCAGTATTAGGTATAGAAAAAACAACAGATATAAACATTAATTTCCACGATGTCTTTTTAATAGCATAAAATGCAAGCAAAATTGATAAAGCCAATAAAACCCACAAGCCTATGAAAGCATACCAAAAAAATAAAAAATCAATCATTTTCACACCTCACAACACAGATATAACACAACCAAACTTTCAAATAGACATTTTACTTGTAACATTTCTCATTTTCCTAATATTCAATATAATGGCCCGTTTGATGATCGGAAGCACATCCTTTTTATAGCATGGTCCCCCGATAATTGAATTCCAGTCATTTCATAAAATTGGTTATAAAAATAAAACCATGAAAATTACTATTGAGGAACTTCCCCAAGTTAAAAGTAACTTTTTCTCTATGGTCGTTGATTGGATAACTACTTTATGAACAATTGATAAGATAAATAAGTTTAGAAGAAACAAAAAGTAATACATTATAATGAGCATGATCCACTGTTGCGAAGAAATCAAAGCTTGTAAAGGGGTTATAAAGAACAGAGTTATAAGTATGACAATCGAAACTGACAAGTAAATGAAAACTATAAAAAACATCTTATTCCAAACCTTGTGTTTCATGAACTTATCCTGATTTTTCTTTGCGTAATTGTAAATTAGTTGATTAAAAACAAAAAACAAAAAAGAAATAGCTATTATCATAAGTAATCGCTGCAATACAGTATTATTGATTTCCAGATATATATCTCGTACATAATAATGGGCTACAAATGTAAAAATGAATATCGTTATTAATCCTGTAACTTGCTTAAAGAGATAGGAAGTCCTCAAGATGCTTTCACCATTTTCTTTTTCGCAACGAGTAGATGCTTTATTTTATCAACAAATGATAACACTAAGGTTAAGGTTGTAGCTGTAATAAAATACTTAATAATTGGAGATATTTCCTGATGACCTAATAAGGATGCTTTTGGTGTATAAAGTGTTGTTAAAATGATCCCTTGAACCAAATCAGATATCCCTATGGATACTAGTACAATGATAAAAATTCCGAGTGATTTTTTCATTTTTCCTCCCTAACTTTTCAGGCATAATTATTGTTCAACAACTACATTGGACAAGCATTTTTTCCTAATTCATTATACGGATGTACGATTTATAAGTTTCAACATTCAAGAAAATGGACCTATTGCGATATAGACAGATCACTTATTAAGTAATTGCCCACGATTACCAACTAGCAAGATAATCATTACTTTTGTTTCTTGATGATTAATTGTCCTTTTTGCTGCTCGACATTGAAAGTGGATTCCTTACTATTCACCAAGTTTGCTGAGACTGTTTTACCTGGATAGCGTTCATCTGCATAGATAAATACATGACCCTCTTTTTCAAGAATAACGTATCCTTCACGCTCTCCTTCCTGTAATTCCAACAATCCATAACCTGCTCTTGAGTAATTAAAAAGAGCAATGGCAGGCTTATCATCAATAGTTAATGCAAAGGCTGTCAGCTTACCATTAATCCATTCATCTATTTTAGTTATTTCGGCAAGGTCTTTATTTAACGAATATGGACTTTCGTAATATGATTGGAGTTCACGCCAAAGTTCATGCTGTGTAGGATATTCGAGATTTGACCAAGTTCCTATTTCTGTTACTTCATCCCCAATAACTCGTAAGGTAACACCTATTGTTGGCGTCTCTATATCGTTGACATCGAAATTACCAACCGTAAGACCAGCTTCATAATGTTCCTGTCTAATCGTGAATACTCTATCGGGGTAGTTTTCATCAAGATAATCACTTACGATTCCATACGCCTCAGAATGCTTCTTCGTTTTCAACGCAGGAAAATAGAGTACGTATCCAATAAACCCCAAGACTAGAATGCTCGTTAACGCAATTGCCACTCTCCTTTTCTTTCTAAAAATAAACCAAAAAATTGCTATCGCAATGACTACTGCAACTCCAATTACAAAAAAGTAGATCAGTTCACTTGGACTCATATGATTTCTCCTAACACAAAAGAAATTCTTATAATAGTCTTCTGAAAATCATGCCAGTTTGCGATATAGTTGGGATTTTGTATAAAACAAACGATCCCAATTCCAGAACAACTTACAATGACTATTCCATTTTTATATTTGTTTCAACATATCCTAGTTTTTCATATAAACCTCTTGCTGCTTTGTTATGACCAAAGACGTGAAGCCCTATTTCTTTCAGTCCAAGCTCTTTGGCTGTAAGTTCAATTTGTTTCATTGCTTGTTTTCCATAACCTTTTCCTTGATCGGATTTCCAAATGTTATTTACATAATAATCGTTTATCAAAATACCATTAGGAAGTTCGGAACAATCTTTTCTAATATTACCGAAGGAACTTTTATGAAGATACTCAGTTTGGATTGTCTCCTGTTTGATTCTTCTTCTTTATGTCCCCAAAGTATGTCCAAAGATGATATGCGGACCAAAATAAAACCCCACTTGCAAATATTATTATTGGTCCAACAAATGGCTTTCGCTGAATATACTCCGGAGTGAAAAATGCTAACAATAATAAAATAGTTATGGCTGGTATTAAAAGAATCCAATAACGTTTGTCTTTAAATGTGCTAAAACTACACATAAAATCCCCCTCTAATAACCCATTTTCGTTAAACGATTGAATCACACGATTTATTCAAAAACTGTGACCAGTAATTAAAAGCTCATCATATTTCTTTCCTATCGATTCACTCAAATAAATAATGGAAAGGAAATGCAAGTAAAGAAACTAATATGACTTCTAACCAATCGATTTTCGACCTAAAAATCCATTGTGCAACGATGAGTACTGCAAATAAAAATACGGTAAACTGCGCGCTGGCTTTCATCATTACGAACCTCCATTCTATAAGAATCGGAAATTAGTTTATTTATGAATAGTTACACACGATGAAACGAGGAATAATAATTAGTTGCTGTGTTTTACTTTCGCGTCAAATAGTATCTTGCGTTAGCGAAAAGGACACCTCCTAAAAGGAAAAGCATGACTATGACCCAACTGGCAATTGCTGAATACTTTCCTTTTAGAATAAATTCACTTATCAAATTCACAGCTACCATTATAGCCATTACAATATACAACCATATTACATACTTCATAATTCACCTCTTAACAGAATTTATCAATTTGACCATTGAAATGATTGGATACTTTGTTTATACCACTCATGAAACGGCATCGTTATTGGGTTATTGGGCTATTATATTTTCATTTTTCAAGACTCTTACTTGAGTTTTTAAAACTTATCATAGCCGAATTCAAAAGCCAAAACATTAAATAAAAAAATGCAATGTTAAAAATTAATCCGAGCCACAAAAAACTGAATCCTCCATTTTTGTATAGGCTCAACCAATCGGCTGGAAACCCTAAAAAGGTTGATCCGCCTTCGATTCTGATTCCAATACCAGGAATAAAGGATATACCCAGAACACAGACAATACTTAAGATTAAAATATATTTCATACACTTATTTCTCATCCCAGAAACCCACTTTCCCTAAATTTTTTCTTCTGAATTTCCTCTGCCATTGGCCATATTGCGGTATTGGGTATTGGGTAGCGGGTATTTGCTTATCAAGCAAATGGTCCCGATTAAAAAATTAATCTTGAGCGGAATGTCTTTTAAGTCTTTTATAAAAAAATATATACTCAAAAGAAACTGCTACGCCGATAATTCCTAATATGTTCACCACCGTAACGGAATAGGAACTAACCATATTAATCGCGCTAAACAATAGTATTAAGAGAACTTGCGTAGCTCTAAATACCTTTCTTATTACCTCTCTCCTCTTATATGCACGCTCTATATAAATACATTACGTTGCTCGAATCGGAAGACGGACGATTCAGAAGGGATCAGCGAAAGACGTATCGAAGAACGGCTTTTGCGAGTAAAGCGCAGCGAGAAGAAGTACGTCTTTGTAATCGCCTTGAGATCCAGCAGGGATGCCTTCGCTGATTGGTTGGCTCAAGCCACGCCCCTTAGAAAACGTTCCGTCTGGAGCGCAAAGCAACAATTTGCATACTAGATGGGCTCGTTAGTTGCAGATACTCACAATTCACTTCTTCTATATTGTACCAAACCACCTTTAAATTGTCTGAATATAAATAAAGATAAAAATAGTAGTTGAAATTGAAAACGAACTAGATAGAAATCATTTATATTCCCTCAATAAAAAAACAGCCAAACCAAGTAATCGATCTGCTTGGTTCGGGTTCTCGTGATATGGACTGCAGGCTATTATCTGCAATAATCTTATGTTCATTCATCTCCACATTACGATTTATTGCGAATCAGTAAAAAGTATTGGGCATTTGCACCAATGATCACTGCGCCAATCAAAAATATGGCGAACAATTGAGATGTACCTGTAAAAACAGAGTAGAATATTAGTAGAAACAGCCCTATGATGAGTGTGGTATTTAGTGTATTAAATGAACGATAGAGTCCCTCGAGCATGACATGGCGTTCGCCTTCATCAGATGCCGCCAGCAATTTTTTGCCGTAGTCTTTTTCTGAAATAGATGGCAGCTTCCGATCAGGATAAAACGAATTGACCAAACTTGTTACAGTCAGTGAAAGAATAAATGCTGCTGTCCCTATAATGATTGAACTCGTTTCAAGCCAAGTTGCCTGTTCCGTAATAATTGAAATCGCAACGGAGGCAATTCCAAATACAACGCTAGCAATGACAATCATGTTAGTATCGGTAAACTTTTTATAGAGCCATATATCCCGCTCATCTTCTGCATCACCTGATACCGCTGAATTTGCTTTTTTACGCATTTGCAGGATGCTGACTCCTACATACAAAAGCAGCAATAAAGTTAGTGTTGTTAAAGCGACATTCACGGGAAATGCAATTGTAAAAAAGTTAAAGTCCAGCTGAACGGAAAGCATTAGATACATGCCAATGAACCCCACCACTGCGCCAAGTAACCCATACATAATTAACCTCACTCGATCTCCTCCTCTTCGAATAGAAAAACACTTTCAATCGCTTCATTAAAAATCCTCGCAATTCGTACAGCAATCAGCAAAGAAGGGATGAATTCCTCCCGCTCAATTAAACTGATTGTCTGCCGCGATACTTTTGCTCGTTTTGCAAGCTCTGTCTGATTCAGTCCATTCCGTGCACGCAATTCTTTCAAACGTGTTTTCACTGACTTCACCTCTTCCATCAAATTGTAACGTATACGCTTCACTTTGACAAGTATACTAGTCAAAGTGACTAACATCTTTTTCAATTCGAATTATGAAGTTACTGGTTATGTTGTTGTCTAAAGTCGTGTTTATATTTCATGAAACACAAAAGGCAACTCGCCTCTATGGGTAAGTTACCTTTTTGTAGATAGTGATTAAAGTAAAGTACTTTAATCCCTAAAGCTATCTTTTCACTTTTCTCTTACGTGGTTTCATGAACGTTTCATAAATAATCGGAACAATAACAAGTGTCAATAGTGTTGAACTGATCAGGCCCCCGATAACTGTTACACCGAGGCCTTTGTAAATCAGTCCGCCACCGCCGTCTTCTACACCAAGTGCCAATGGAATTAGAGCGCCAATCGTAGCAAGAGCTGTCATTAAGATTGGGCGAAGACAGGTAGACCCCGCTTCCAAAAGGGCTTCCCGTGGTGAAAGTCCTTCCTTCTCTTGATGGATTACTCGGTCAATCAAAACAATTGCGTATGGTACAACAATACCAATCAGCATCAATGCACCAATCATAGCAGATACCTTAATTGGCTCATTGGAAATCCAAAGCGCTACTAAACTCCCGATAATTGTGAATGGCAGTGAGAACAAAATCGTGAGTGGTGCCAAAGCGCCGCCAAATGTCACAACTAGGACAAAGTAAACAATCCCTACTGCTGCCAGCATAGTAGCGAGCTAGAAAAAATCGCTAAGTTGTTAGGACTTCAACTTTTATAGAACTTGAAAAATCGTACTTATTTTACATCCATTTCACCAGTTCCGCACTTTATTCAAAATTTGTAATCAGCAGCAATAAAAGCCGCCAGCACTCCGTGATTTAAAGGAGGTTGGCGGCTTTTGTTATTTAGCAACTCATCTATAAAGAATCTGCGGATCGAATAGCAGGAAGTTATTCCATCATATTTGCAATGATTTCAAACGAACGCAAGCGATCCTTTTGGTGGAATACAGGCGAACTGATAATGAATTCATTCGCTTTTGTCTGATTCAAGAATGCTTCCAATTTACGCTTCACCGTTTCAGGACTTCCAACGATTGTTGCTGGTGAATCGAGCATATTGGCAGCTGAAACTTTTTCACTTGGTGACCACACAGCGTCCGGATCATCCAAAGGCGGCTTGAATTGTGTCGGCATGCCACGGTGGAGACTTAAGAATTGCTGTTGGAAAGAAGTCGCAAGCCATAGTGCTCGCTCGTCTGTATCAGCTGCAACAATACTGACTCCTAACATCGCATATGGATCTTGAAGATGCTTCGACGGTTTGAAGTTCTGATGATACAGCTGTAATGCCTGCATCACATAAGCAGGTGCAAAGTGGCTGGCGAACGAAAATGGCAAACCTTGCTGCGCAGCAAGCTGAGCGCTAAAGCCTGATGAACCAAGCAGCCAAATCGGAATGTCTTGCCCTTCACCTGGAAAGGCACGGACACGGGCATTAGGCTGCGGCTCGAAATACGAGCGCAACTCCTCCACTTGCTGCGGGAAGTCTTCCCCGCTGCTATGCAATGTACGTCGAAGCGCATATGCTGTTGCCTGGTCACTTCCCGGTGCACGACCAAGCCCTAAGTCAATGCGTCCAGGATAAAGTGCATCAAGTGTACCAAACTGTTCAGCAATCACGAGCGGTGCATGGTTTGGCAGCATAACTCCACCCGAGCCAACTCGAATCCGCTCTGTTGCTCCGGCAATATGACCAATCAAAACAGACGTCGCGGAGCTGCCTACACCCGGCATATTGTGATGCTCCGCCAGCCAGTAACGATTGAAACCTAAACCTTCGGCGTGCTGTGCCAATTCCACACTATTTTTAAAAGTCTCAGTAGCACTCCCGCCTTCGTTAATGGGCGCGAGATCTAATACGGATAATGGAATTCCATTGAATGTTTTTGTTGTTAAAGTCAATTTCAACTCTCCTTATCGCTTGTTTTATGAATTCACTCACAAGCTTACCTTTAGTAACCTATGGTTAAAATTACTATAGTCAAAGATGGAAATCAACTTTATTGTTCGACACTTGAGGTCGAACAAATTTAAAGAAGTGTACAACTACTAAAACAAGTCAGTACACTAGTAAATTTCAAATTAATAAGCTATGCAGCAATTTATTCGGCAAGTTGCTCTCCAGTCAGTATCCTGAATCCTCTGAAGTGAGATTATCAATCATTTTATAATTATATTTTTGCAATGGCTTTTCAGCCGGCCCCTCAATTACCTCTCCAGTATAGGAAAACCGGGAGCCGTGACATGGACAGTCCCAAGTCCGTTCACCGTTATTCCAAGCCACCTCACACCCAATATGCGTACAAGTTGTATCAACGATGTGAACCTTCCCTTCATCATCTTTAAATGCGCCTTTTCGATGGCCATCTAATGTAATGACTGCACCTTCTCCTTTAGATAAGTCTTCAGGTGTGGTCTTTGGCGTTTCAAGCTTTCCTTTAATAAGCTGTCCGACTACGTTTGCATTTTCAACTACAAAGTTTTTCACACTTGGATGGACATTGAATCTTGAAGGTGTAAACAGATCAACATACGGATTTTCTTTACCTAGAACCATATCCCGGAATAACAAACCCGCAGCTGTTCCGTTCGACATTCCCCATTTTCGGAATCCTGTCGCTATCAGGACATTCGGATTTCCAGCTGTTAACTCACCGATATAAGGCAAATTATCCAATGACACTAAGTCTTGTGCCGACCAACGATATCTCACTTCTTCCAGTTCGAAGACCTCTTCCCCAAACGTCTCCAACGCGTTATAATGATCCATCGTTTCAATTCCTTGACCCGTTTTATGATCTTCTCCAACAATCAGGACCAGCTCTTCATCATTTGCAGTTACTGAACGAAGAGAACGTGCAGGTTTATCCGCACTAATATAAATTCCACCCGGAAATTTCTTCTTCGTCTTAACTGCTAAAGCGTATGAACGATTTGCATACAACCTGGTTGAGTAAAGTCCTGTGCCTTCATAAAAAGGAAAATGGGAGCAGATAAGGACGTGTTTTGCTGTTATGCGTTTCTCCTCAGTCGTTAGAACAGACGGATTTTCCCCAATTTCTATATTCACTGCCGTTGTCTGTTCAAAAATCTGACCTCCCTTATCGGTGATGTGCTGGATAAGATGGACCAAGTACTTTGTTGGATGAAACTGGGCTTGGTTTTTCATAACAAGTGCATTTTGGATTTCGATAGGAAACGGAATCGAATCCACCAATTCCCCATCGATTCCTAACGTCTTATACGCCTCTGCTTCTTTTTCTATCTTCTTTGCGTATTTCTCTGTAGTAGAGTAGATGTACGCATCTTGGGGGCTAAATTCACATTCGATTGAATGCCTGTCCACCGTTTCTTTCATAAACGTCAGTGCTTCCGAATTCGCTTGATAATACAATCCTGCCTTTTCTCTTCCAAGGCTATGAATGAATTCAGCATAAATCAAGTCATGCTGCGCGGTGATTTTAGCAGTCGTATGTCCCGTGGTTCCATTCAATACTTCATCTGAATCGATGACAGCCACTTTCAAGCCCTCATTCACTAACAAATAAGCGGAAGTGATTCCCGTTATACCTGCTCCTACAATTACTACATCCACATCCATATCCTGTTCCAACTTCGGAAACTTAGGGAACTCTATATTTGTACGCCAATACGATAACGATTCTTTAGGCAGCTTTTCTCCATGATGGGTCAATTTTAGTCCTCCATTCAATTCCTGATTCGTATGAAGGATTCCCTATCTGCCCGCGAATTATACGGATATAAAAAGCCTTATCCTGCTAATCGAAAGTGGAAAAGGCAAAGAGTGCATAAGAAAATTGCTCCTGGGTTAACCCATTCTAAGGTATCCTAGAATATCTAAACTTCTTTTTACATAACCGTTGTTGCACCGGATTGGTCAGCTTGCACACAGTCAATCGCAACAACTAGCGCAACCAACAAGGTTTCCATCTCTTCGTTAACTACTTGAATCCGATAACTGTCACCGAACTCAAACCATTTCTTCTCAACCCGGCCGACAACTTCACCATACTGCAGCACTTCAAAATCCATATCCCACCAATTTCCGCTTACTTCAATACCCGCAGCTTGAATCGTATATCGAGCCTTGAGAAATGTGAATTGTTTTTGAATCGTCACCAATTCCTGACCTGCAACATCTACAAAAAACGTCGGCAGGAAACTGAATATCTTTTTAGTGATCACTGCAACTTCATGTCCTGGCAAATCTAAAATTGTGTACGTTTTGGGGACTTGCATAAAACTGCCTTCAACCCGATATACGTCGTCTTCATTATAATCTTTCACAGCAAACTTCCCGCTCATACTGAACATTTTTTGCTTCATATACAATTCCTTCATGAGAAACCCTCCCTAGTTTTAAAACAAACCTAGATATTCAAAAAACATCGAATGGCATTCCTCTAAAGTCGTGTTTTAGATACTACATATACGGTTAACTCTTCAGAAGGTTTCGTAGAATGCCGTCTTGTCCATCCTTCTTTTTAAACTTAATTTCGATTATCTAGGTACGAATAGGGGTTTTTCAGGTACTTATTTCCCTTCCACTTTTAACAATCCTTGAGCATTAACTACACGTTCTACTCCTTGTTCACAAAGGCCATAAGAACGCCAAGAACAGCTTTCACAGACAACCGCAATATCGGATGCTTTCACATTTACACGGATCCGTCGTTCAACTTCTCGCCAAGGCAGCACATCGCTGTATTTGAGCCCTAAGCGTTTCACAATTTCTTTATCTCTGCTAAAAATCCCTTTATCTTTACAATGGTATGGCTGGTCGTCCGGAAACTTCGCACACAAGTGATCAGGACCTTTAATAATTTGAATTAATGTATCCGGTTGTTCCCGTAAGATAGTATGTACTTTTGTCATATTGACCACGTAGTTATCTGAGTAACCCATTCCACGGTAGCCAAGCAAACAGAGAATATGGTGGCCTCGTAATTTAATCATGGAAAAGCTCTCCCTTATGATAAGAGTCCTTATTTAGATTACTTATCACTAAATTAGTCAAAACATTTTGCTCTTATTTGTAAATATCATCTGCTATTATCTTATCACTTTTCAAAAAACTAAACTGTTTCCGGTGACGAAAAGACGGGGGGTTCCTTCCCCTTTTCGTCACTGGAAACTTATAGACTTCATTCTTCAGATTTAATCAACTAATTCGCAACCTGTTTATAATCCATCCAACTCTTCGGACATTTTCCTCGCTTCATTTTTGAAATAGACATAGAAACTAATCCAAATGACTGCATATATCCCTAAAAACATCATCACAAAAGTTAAAAAGCTTAGGGGCGTGAAATTGAACCACTCCAGTCCGAATGCTGTAATGAAGTACAGGACTAGCACTGTGATGAAGTGATACACAGTTTGCCGAAATAATGACCAATTCTCATTTTCAAAATAGAGGGGGGTAACACTAAAGAACCAACCACAAAAGATGGTCCCTAACGAACTCTTAACAAATGTTTCAGCGTTTATTGTTTCTAGTCCATTTGCTAAAATAATAGCCGTTGTAATGAGCACTGATAGAAACCCACCGAAAAATATACCTATTGTGCTGCGATATAAAAATGTTTTCATCCTTCGTTCCTCCTTTTCATCTTGAGTGCTTGTTTAATCCCATTGACGTATGATCTCGAGACATATTCCTTTGTTCCCGATTTAAAATAAACTACGAGCGTCCCATTGAAGGATGCTTCGAACCTACTTAACTGGTAAAGATTTGCGATGACAGATTTTGAAAGTCTAATGAATCGGTTCGCAGGCAGCACGGATTCGAGTTCATAAAGTTTTTCTTTTACTAGGTAGGACCCGTTTGAAGTCACAGCTGCTATCCCTTCAGAAGTAGCATGAAAATAATGGACATCCATAGGATTTAAAATATGTTGCATGTCACCTTCTTTACCCACGATGAAGTCGAGCTCCTGGCCATTTAGGTAATCTAAAATATCTTGTATAGATGGATCCAGTTCTTTGCATTCAATGATAACCGTCGTCTCTGTAGCCGCAGGATTGATTGTTAAGGAAACCTTCATTCTTGGACCTCCATCCCTGATGATTTTTTGTTTACATCTCTAAACTGCACCACTTTGCCTGTCGTTGGTAACTTCCACAATGCGCATCCTTGTTCCTCCATTCATTTGGTCCATGTACGATTAGTATACGGAGCAATGAATAAAACAATTGCTAAATTTATGTGAGCAGTTGATTTCCTTCACTCAAGCGTTTAATTATATCGGTAAGTTACAAAGTATTTGCGTTCCTGGAATATATGAATCAAGCAACCTATTGTCAAAAATAACTTCTAGACAACTAGTAGTAACTTTATAATAGTTGCATTTTTATTCGATAGAGTGTAAGCTGTATGTAATTAAACATTCACTTATTTCAAAATTTTGAAGTAAGGATAGAGGCGCAAAGACCATTAGTACACACTCTGAGGATGATGGGATCCGTTGAAGTTTGTGAAAAGGGGGATTTGCCGAAGTGGAGAGATTCTCATAATCTCAAAGCTGGTTCTGGGCTGAACAAGTGCAGAACTGTCATATAGGAAACTATATGGAGGGCTATCTGATGCAGAGAAATAATTTATTATTTCCAAGCAGCAGCGTTCTCTCGCTGGTGCTTTTTGCGTTTCAGGATACACTGCCTTCCACCTCTATGTTTTGAACAAAAACAAAAGGAGATGGAGAACAGATGAATTTTGGACAACTGATTACTGCTATGGTGACACCATTTGACGAGCAAGGTGAAATTGACTTTCCCGCTACCCGGAATCTGATCAATCATTTAATTGAAAATGGATCGGATGGCCTGGTTGTTGCAGGGACAACAGGAGAGTCCCCGACGTTAACAAACGAAGAAAAAGTGAATTTATTTGAATTTACGGTGCAAGTTGCGGGTGGCCGTGTCCCTGTCATTGCAGGCACAGGATCTAATAATACGAGAGAATCGATCCAGCTGACGCAGCAGGCTGAAGCGGCTGGAGTGGATGGAATCATGCTTGTCGTCCCCTATTACAACAAGCCGAGCCAAGAAGGAATGTATCAGCATTTCAAGACGATTGCCCGTGCTGCTTCACTGCCAATTATGCTGTACAACATTCCTGGTCGCAGTTCAGTTAATATGAGTCCTGAAACAATTATCCGCCTTGCTGACATTCCTA
Organism: Sporosarcina sp.; assembly: GCA_029257435.1. Lineage (GTDB taxonomy): Bacteria > Bacillota > Bacilli > Bacillales_A > Planococcaceae > Sporosarcina. The sequence goes on from JARIBI010000005.1 coordinate 20,591, forward strand.
ATATCGTAGCTGTCAAAGAAGCGAGCGGCAACTTGGATGCGATGGCAGAAATCATCGAACATACACCTGCAGACTTTGCACTTTATAGCGGTGACGATGGTCTTACGCTTCCTGTCCTTTCCATTGGCGGAGCTGGAGTCGTGTCTGTATCCGCGCATATTATAGGTCCTGAGATGAAAACGATGATGAGTCATTTCAATAGTGGCCGCATTCACGAAGCGTCAACCTTGCATCGCCGTATGCTGCCCATTATGAAAGAACTGTTCGCTGCACCGAACCCTTCACCTGTGAAAGCTGCATTGAATTTGGAAGGAGTTGCAGTAGGAGGCGTACGATTACCCATGCTTCCTTTAACAGACGTACAGCTGAGTTCATTGAATCGTGTATTGCATGAGCAAGATACAATTCTAATTTAACTGCGTAAACGAGCAGCCCATTCCGAATTGGAATGGGCTGTATTCATTTTCAGATGGGGTTGAACTCCTGGGATACTATCCCTGGATTACACCAATTCAGATGACCGTGCTGCAAGTAATTCAACAAACCGATCCCCTAGTTGTGATGTGGTAGAATCTCCGCCTAAATCTGAGCTGAGTGACTCTTTTTCATGCAGCATTTCTTGAATTGCAGATAAGATTGCTTTCCCCCACTTTCCTTCCCCAAAGAAGTCCATCATTTGACTGACTGACCAAATGGCAGCAATGGGATTCGCGATTCCTTTTCCTGAAATATCTGGCGCTGAACCATGTACAGGCTCAAACATGGAGGGATAGCTGCGTTCAGGATTAATGTTTGCGCCAGTCGCTAAGCCCATTCCTCCAGTAATAGCAGCACCGATATCTGTCAAGATATCTCCAAAAAGATTAGAAGTGACCACCACTTCAAATCGCTCCGGCTCCGTCACAAAGTAAAGACTGGCAGCATCCACGAGATACGAATACGTTTGCACTTCCGGATATTCCTTACCTACTTCCACAAACACTTCATCCCAGAACACCATGGAATAGTTCAGCGCGTTCGCTTTACTGATGCTTGTCAATGTCCGGTTAGAACGTTTTGCTTCATCATAGGCGTAGCGAATAATACGCTCCGTTCCTTTACGTGAAAAAACACCAGTTTGTAAGACGACTTCTTCTGGCTTTCCTTTAAATAGCCAATCTCCAGCCCCGGCATACTCCCCTTCACTGTTTTCCCGAATGACGAGGAAGTCGATTTGCTCAGCCGTTTTATTTTTCAACGGGGTAAGTGCCGGGTTCAATAACGTAATCGGCCGAAGATTCACATATTGGTCAAACTCTTTTCTGATTTTAAGCAATAGATCCCAAAGAGAAATATGATCAGGCACGCCTGGATAACCTACTGCTCCCAGATAGATCGCATCAAAATCTTTGAGCTTTTCGATTCCGTCATCCGCCATCATTTTCCCGTGCTCCAAATAATACTCGCATCCCCAAGGAAATTCTGTGAATGAAAAGGAAATGGCCGGATCTAATTGTTCAATCGCCTGCAGTACTTTTACACCTTCTGCCACCACTTCCGGACCTATTCCGTCTCCCGGGATGAGGGCAATTTTAAATGTTTTCATAATTTCCTCCTAGGTGTTACAAGAATGACTTAACCATTATTCGTTTTAACAATACTTTGTGCATTAGCAATCTCAGATAACGTCTCGCCTTGGATCGCTTTTATCAAATTCTCTGCAATCACTACTGAGGTTTTTCTCGCCGCCTCTATACTAATTCCGCCGATATGGGGAGTCATTGTAATTTCTTTCATCTCAAAAAATGGATGATTGTCCGATGGCGGTTCGACTGCAAATACATCTACTCCAGCTCTGCTAAATGTTTTATTTTTAAGTGCTGCAACCATATCTGCTTCATGGATGACACCGCCTCGTGACGTATTGATGAGAACAGCGGAGGGTTTCATAAGATTGAAGAGCTTCTGGTCAATCAATTCTCTTGTTTGTTCGGTCAATGGTATGTGAAGGCTTACCGCATCACTTGTTTTGAAAACTTCTTCCATCGAAGTCGTCACTTCCACCTCTAGAGAATCAGCGAGCTGCTGCCTATCTGACGAAATCGTTCGAACGTAGGCGGTTACGTGCATTCCAAAACCATTTTTGGCGATGTTCGCCACTTTTTGGGCAATCGATCCAAATCCAATTAACCCAAGCGTTTTACCTTCTAATTCTGTGGTGTACCTTCCATCTCTGAATGAAAAGTTCCCTTTTTGCATCTCTGTGTGAAAAACACTAATATCTTTCATCACAGATAATAGTAACGCTATGGCATGTTCTGCAGTCGCTGTGCTATTCATTTTAGGTGCATGCAATACTTTGATTCCTTTAGATGTCGCGCAAGCCACATCAATATTGTCGAGTCCGATTCCTGCGCCGGAAATCGCAGTCACATCTCCACAGTGAGTTAATAGTTCTGGTGTGATTTTTGCAGGTGCCCTCAAGATGATTCCATCTACTGTGTTTTGTTGTAAGTACTTAATGATCGCTGATTCATCAAACTCATTGAATTGTTTTACGTCAGCAAGTTCTCTCAACTTTTCCTCGCCATCCGGATGATACATCGGAAGTATTTGAATGACATGCAAAGACAATCGGCCACTCCTTTCATCTAGTCATTGTAAATTTTCAACGATTGTTGTAATTCCCTGGCCCCCGCCGATACAAAGCGTCACCAATCCATATTTCGAGCCTCTGCGCTTCATCTCATGGAGTAACTTCGTCATCAGTACTGCCCCTGTAGCGCCAATCGGATGTCCCAGAGCTATTGCACCACCGTTTACATTCACTTTTTCAATATCCATGCCAGTCCCTTTTATGACAGATAACGCTTGTGCTGCAAATGCTTCGTTCAGTTCAATCAAGTCGATCTCCTCGATTGTGAGTCCGCATTGCTCCAATGCTTTCTTTGTCGAAGTCACCGGGCCGATTCCCATCACTTCAGGAGAAACACCACTGACTGCTTGAGCGATGATTTTCGCTTTTGGCTTTAATCCATATTCGTTTAATTTGTCTTCTGACATCATGAGTACGACGGATGCCGCATCGTTTCGGCCACTTGTATTTCCTGCAGTGACTGTTCCATCTTCTTTGAACACCGCGCGAAGTTTCGCCAGCTGCTCTTTCGAGGATTTTCTAGGATGTTCGTCCACTTCAAACTGAAAACTGTTTTTTCTTGATTTCACTTCAAAAGGAACGATTTCTTCTTTGAAGCGCCCTTCTTGAATGGCGTTTTCAGCAAGAAGCTGACTTCTCATTGCGAATTCATCCTGTTCTTCTCGTGAAATAGCATAGTGTTCAGCTAGATTTTCAGCCGTATAGCCCATTGTTAATGCGCCGTAAACTTCGGCAGGCTGCGAGCAGGGCTGACTCTCTGTGTTCGGATCCAAAATCATCCCATTCCCCGCACCGAAACCATATCGTGCATTTCGAATGTAATAAGGGGCCGTACTCATACTTTCTGCACCGCCTGCTATCACAACATCTGATAAACCCAATCGGATTTGCTGGTCTGCATTATTGATGGCTTGTAAGCCTGACCCGCATTGGCGATGGACCGTGTACCCTGGAACCGTGACAGGCAATTCTGCTCTTAACGCAGCTAGGCGGGCTAAGTTAGATGTATCCGCACTCTGCTTTGCCTGACCCAGAATAACTTCATCTATCTTAATAGCAGTATTCGTTCTTTCCATCAATTCACGAATCACTTTCTCCGCTAAATGATCCACTGGGATATCTTTAAGGGAACCTCCCATTCTGCCGACTGCAGTTCTTACCGCTTCAATAATATAAGAATGCCTCAACATTCACAGCCCCTTATTCGCGTAGTCGCGTTTCAGTTCACTGGCAATGATATTTCGTTGGATTTCAGAAGTGCCTTCATAGATTTTCGTGATTCTGGCATCGCGGTAGTATCGTTCAATTGGATAGTCTTTCATATATCCAATGCCTCCATGAATTTGTAACGCTAAATCCGCAACCTTGTTATAAACTTCCGAAGCAAACAGTTTTGCAATTGCCGCCTCTCTTACGACGCGCATGTTCTGATCCGTCATCCAAGCAACTCGGTAGGTCATGGAACGGAGTACTTCGATTTGCATGCTGATTTCAGCAAGCATATGCTGAACTGCTTGCATATCGACTATCTTTTGGCCAAATTGTTCTCGCTCATGCGCATATTCAAGGGAGTGTTCCAGCAATCTAACACAGGATCCTAAGTTTCTTGCAGCTAATCCTGCTCGGCCGTTCGCTAGGATTTTCAATGCATTAATATAGCCTGAACCTTCATCACCCAACACGTTTTCCGCTGGGACTTCCATATTGTCAAAAAATAATTCCGCAGAGTGAGATCCTCTTAACCCCATTTTCTTTTCGACCGATCCCAAGATAAACCCCGGCGTATCCTTTTCAACGATGAATGATGTAATGCCCCTGGCTCCTTTAGAACTGTCTGTCACCGCCATGACAGTAAAAACATGGCCATCTACCGCATTCGTAATATAGTGCTTGGACCCGTTAATGACGTATTTATCACCTTTTTTGACAGCGGTCGTTTTTAAATTTGCCGCATTCGATCCTGCGCTCGGTTCCGTCAGTCCAAATGCACCAATCCATTCCCCGGTTGCCATCTTCGGCAAATACTTTTTCTTTTGTTCTTCTGTGCCCAAGTCTACAATTCCAACTGTACCAATCCCTGTGTGAGCACCGATAAGTGTCGTGAATCCGTTATGCGTTTTTCCGAGTTCTTCATAAATCGCACATTTCCCGACCATATCGAGTCCAAGCCCTCCATATTCTTCAGGGATTCCGAGACTGAAAAGTCCCATCTCTTTGGATAGATCTACGATTCTTTTGGGAATGTGATCATTTTCTTCAATATCCATCGCTGCCGGTTCAACTTGTTCTCGGACAAACTTTCTGACGTTTGCTCTTAAAAAGTCGATATCTTCCGTGAAATTGAAATCCATAGCCAGTTCTCCCCTTATCGATTGATGAAATTCGCTTGTCTTTTTTCTAAAAATGCAAGAGTTCCTTCTTTTTTATCTTCAGTCGTAAAGGCGACCGCTTGAGATAGTTTTTCAATCCACATCGCTGTTCCAGAATCGACATCGTATCCTTTATGGACGGCTGATTTTACAAGTTGTACGGCGACGGGACCTTTCTTCATAACGTCAGAAGCAATTTTTTGAACGGTTCCAATGAGTTCTGTTTTATCTACAAAATAGGTTGCCAAACCAATTCGTTCAGCTTCTTCCCCGTCGATGAGTTTTCCCGTTAAGATCATATCAAGCGCGCGTCCCTTCCCAATAATTCTAGAAAGTCGCTGCGTGCCTCCTGCCCCGGGGATGATCCCCAAATTGAGTTCAGGTAATCCTAACCTGGCTTGTTTTGTAACAACTCGTAAATCACAGGCGAGCGCCAATTCGCAGCCGCCTCCCAATGCATATCCATTTACAGCAGCAATGGTCACTTTCGAGCAATTTTCTATTTTTGCGTATACACCCTGCATACCGGGTAGAAGCGCTTCGAGTGCATCTCGCTCATGGAGTTGTTGAATATCAGCGCCAGCTGCAAATGATTTTCCGCCTGCACCTTGAATGACAATTACGCGTATCTCGTTATCCATTTCTGCATCAGAAATTGCGGAATCGATTTCCAATAATGTTTTTGCGTCTAATGCATTTCTCATTTCAGGGCGGTTCAGAGTAAGCCACATGATGCCATCTTCCTTTTTCATAAGTACATGACTGTAAAGCGCTATATCGTTTCCTCCCTCACGAGTATTCATAAAATCCTTTACCGCTCTTCTTCCCAAGACGGCCCGCTTTTACATAGTTCACAATCAACGGACACGGCCGATATTTTTCGCCAAGCGTTGCATATAAGTACTCCATATTTCGAAGTCTAGTATCCAAACCGACTAAATCAGCGAGTTCTAACGGGCCCATAGGATGATTCAATCCTAATTTCATTGCCTTATCGATATCTTCAGCAGAAGCAACTCCTTCCATCAACATGTTCATCGCCTCATTGCCGATTAGGCAGTTCATTCTGGACGTTACGAAACCAGGGAATTCATTAACTTCAACGGCTTCTTTTTTCAGTGATTCAGCAATTCCTTTGACAAACTCTACTGTTGCCTCTGAGGTTTCTAACCCTTTGACTATCTCAATCAATTTCATCTTATGAACCGGATTAAAGAAATGCATGGCCACGACTTTGCCTGGCCGCGATGTTTGTGCACCGATTTCAGTAGGACTCATGGTCGAAGTGTTTGTAGCAAGTACTGTTTCCGGTCTGCAAATACGGTCCAGTTTTTGGAACACATCAATTTTCAATTCAATCTTTTCTAGAACTGCTTCAATGACTAGATCAGCTTCTTTCGCTGCAAGTCCTAAATCGGATTCATATGTCAGGTTCATTTTCGCGATGTTGTAAGTTTCCTCTTTTAGAAAGCCCCCGCGAAAACTTGACTCCAGCAACGCGTCGATATCCTTTTTTGCTTTAACAAGTATTTCATCGTTCAAGTCGTTCAAAACGACGTTAAATCCGGACACTGCACACGTATAAGCGATTCCCTTGCCCATCACACCGGAACCGACAACTGTGATTTGTTTCATGGATGATCCTCCTCGATCATTACTGCTTCAAGTTAATAGTCCCTTGTATGAATGAACATCTATCCAAACAACTGAACTGCTTGTCTACTAAACCTTCAGTCTCCCAAGGTATCAGCACCTCAGGTATTCGCAATCTCTGAATTGTATTCAAACTCAGCACCCGTTAGTTCTTTTAGCTGCTCAATGGTTACATCAGATAAGATTTCAACAAGCTTCATCGTTCCTTTTTCAAACTTGAAAACGGCATGTTCCGAAACTACTAGATCCGCTTTTCGTATTCCGCTCGATGGAAATGTCAGTTCCTTCACAAGTTTGGGCTCTCCATTTTTAGATGTGTGTACTGTGGCAACAATAATCTCATTCGCGCCTGCAACTAAATCCATTGCCCCTCCCACGCCCAAAATAGTTTGGCCAGGTACCGCCCAATTGGCGATTTCGCCAGTTTGATCCACTTGCAATACGCCCAGGACCGCAACATCGATATGGCCGCCTCGTATCATTGCAAACGAATTTGAGCTATCAAATAAAGAAGCTCCGATTTCCATCGTGATGGGTTCTTTACTGGCACTGATCAAATCCATATTCACTTCCTCTGCAGAGGGAGTCGGGCCCATTCCGAGCAACCCATTCTCCGATTGTAAAACGAGTTTTTTCTCCCCTAAGTAATCTGGGATCAGTGTCGGAATCCCTACGCCCAGATTGACGACTTGGCCTTGTTTCAACTCTTGGACAATGCGTTTCGCTATTTTTATGCGATCAGTCTGACTCAACGAAAACACCTGCCTTTTTCACATAATTACTTTTCACGATATAATCTACATAAACGTGAGGGGTCACAATTTCCGAAGGCAACAGGACACCGTTTTCAACGATTTCATCCACTTCCGCAATAACGATTTTACTCGCAGTCGCCATTACCGGATTAAAGTTTCTGCCTGTATGGTCGTACACTAAATTTCCCAGATGATCTGCTTTATGCGCTTTGATTAATGAAACGTCACCTTTGATCGCTTTTTCTAATATGAATCGTTCCCCATCAATCACTTTCTCTTCTTTTCCATCTGATAGTTTTGTACCGACTGCCGTTTTCGTATAGAAACCGCCAATTCCTGCCCCGCCGCATCTTACAGCTTCAGCTAGCGTTCCTTGCGGGATTAGTTCAATTTCCAGTTCTCCGTCGACCCATGCTTGGACTGCATCGCGATTGGTCGTAAAGTAAGATCCGATTGCTTTGTCCAATTTCTTCTCTCTTAAAAGGATTCCCAAGCCCTTCCCCGGTTCTCCTAAGTTATTACTGACAATCGTTAAGTTTTTTAACGAGGATGCTGCGATGCCATCGATTAATGTCAATGGTGTCCCAGACATTCCAAAGCCGCCAACGAGCAGTTTATCTCCATCTTTCACGAAATTCACAAATTCATTTTTCGCTAGCAATTTTCCCAAGTCCGATCTCCTTCCGAGTTAGGCTATAAGCTCTCACGCAAATCACTTGCTGCTTTTTATGGGACCAACTCAAACAGCTGATTTAGTTTGTGATTCCTCCCACTCCATGTATATTCCAATTCCTTGACTGTAATACGTTCTAATTCCGAATCTTTCATTTTGATGAATCCGTTATATTCAAACTAAAGACACAAACTAATGCATCTGCGTCTTTAGTTAATTTGAAAGGTATCGTGAAGTTCTCTAACTTAGATTTGTTATGATTCCGGAGCTTCTGCAGGAGCCGTCTCCTGAACTTCTTTTTTATCAGGGAATAGCAGACTGAAGATAATCCCGAATGCCAAAGCGATAAAGAATGTTGTGAATCGAGAAGTCGCAATTGCATCAAGCGGTGTTGAAATCCAAATAACGGTGCTCACGAATCCTGAGACAATTGTTGCGATTACACCGATACCCGAATAGCGTTTCCACAGGAACGTTAGCATGATCGCAGGCGATAGTGTACATCCTACTCCAGCCCATGCCCAGCTGACGACGAGGAATACCAGTGACTTCGAAGTTAGCGCAATGATTAAGCCTACTATTCCTGCTGCGACAATTGTCAGACGGGAGATTGCGACCAATTTCTTTTCAGTCAGCTTCAAATTCATAGCTCGCTGGATAATGTCCTCACTCACCGAACTCGTAATGACGAGTAACTGTGAATCCGCTGTGGAAATGATGGCTGCAAGAATCCCTGCAAGTAATACGCCTGCAACCCAAGGCGGCATTAAGTCAAGAATCATAAAGGGTAAAATCATTTCAACGTCCGCAAAAACTTGACCTTGGTATAATGTCAGTGCGGTAATCCCAATCATGAATGCCCCGCTGTAAGCCAAGATCGTCCAAGTAATTGCGACGAAACTTCCTTGTTTTGCCTCCTTCTCACTTCTAAGTGCCATGAATCGGGCACTCAATTGCGGCTGGCCCCCTAGGAAACCAAAGAACCAGGCAAAGTTGTTAAAGAGCAATAATCCCAATGAAAACCCAATGGCCCCGCCTGTCCACGAATCCATCGACGGGCCTGCCGCCACAAGAGCCTGACTTATCGACAAATCTGCTGCTGAAATCTGGATTAACGCGACAATCGGCAGTACCACCAATGTTATAAGCATCATGATCGATTGAATCATGTCTGTCCAAACGACAGTTACGAAGCCCCCTACATACGCTAGGATTACGACCACAATAATACTTAAAATAGCTCCGACCTTTGTCGGGATATTAAAGACGGCCAATAATGTTTTTCCAGCACCTGCAATTTGTGCCCCAAAATAAAACATCATGAAACTGAAAATAAGAATAGTAGAAAGCCAAAGAATCATTTTTCCGTGTTTCCCAAAACGATGTGCTAGAAAACTAGGCAGAGTCAACGTACCGGTCTTCTCAGCTTCTTTCATAAATCGTTTTGCTAAGAATAGCCAAGAGAAGATAATACCTGATGCAATTCCAACCGCTACCCAAACTCCTGATAACCCTGTGGCGAAGACAAAACCGGTATATCCTAAAAGAAGCCATGCCGACTCTCCTGTGGCACGTTCTGAAAATGCTAACGCCCAGCCTGGCAATTGTTTACCGCCTAACAGGAAATCTGCGTGACTTTTAGATCTTCTACTAACGAGAAATCCAACTACTAGCATGATCAAAAGATACAAGACGAATTCAACCATTATTATCGTATTCAATTCATTCATCTCCTTTGGTTTTCTAAGTTCAATTCGAACAGCTCTTGTTAGACAATTGCATCTTCCAGTACTAAATCATTCTCAGCAAATCGTTCGACCCTCAGCCGTGACAAATCGAGCGTTTCGTATTTCCCTTTGCAAATCAGCTCTGCCAATCCAAGACCCACACCTGGTGCTTGCTGCATGCCGTGACCGCTGAATCCAAGCGCAACGTAATATCCTTTCATCAGAGGGTGTTCTCCGATAATTGCATTTTGATCCACGGTATTATGGTCGTACATTCCAGCCCATCCAGATTCCAATTTGAGACTTTCAAAGTTTGGGATTCGATGTGCTAAAATCGGCCATAATCGATCGAACGAAGAACGTTTCCATTTAAAATCGATGCCCGGCTTCACTTCATCGGAGAATCCAGCAACGATCCGATCCATCTCATGACGGAAATAGACTCCTGTTGGATCAATTGTAAGCGGTAACATTTTCTCCAACTTTTTCTCGGAATCGAAGACGTACATCTGACGCTTCAACGGAACAACCGGTAACGGCATCCCCATGTTTTCACTTAACGCAGCGCCCCAGGCACCTGCACAATTAATTACAATGCGTGAATTGTAAATCGTTCCGTCTGCTAATTGAACGCCTTTCATTTTTCCGCTTTCTGTTCGTAATATTGAAACTTCAGCATTTATATAGTTAACGTCTAAATACTGGGCGTTTTTTCGATAGGCTTGCATCACTGAGTACGGATCCAAATAGCCATCTTCCTTGCAGTATAAGCCTCCAGCCAAGTCCCCTATTTCAAGCTCCGGGATGATGGTCAGCAGATCGTCAGTTGTAAGAATTTCAGACGGCACACCGAGTGAATTTTGCAGCTTGAGCTGTTTCTCATATGCAGATAGCATTCGATCAGTCGCTAAAAATAAGTAGCCGCGCTGTTTAAAGTCAATTTCCGCTTTTTCTTCTCCAATGGCCATGTCGTCTGCAAAATTCTTATAAACTTCTAAACTGAACCGGCTTAGTTGGATATTAATAGAGGTTGAATATAATTGCCGAAAGCCGCCTGCGCTTCTGGAAGTAGAAGAATATTCATACGTCGGATCCTTTTCAAAAACCACGATGCTTCCTTCAAATCCATTCTTACGGAGTGAATACGCTGTACTCGACCCCATAACACCGCCACCGACAATGATAATATCCGCTTTTTTCATAGCCTGTACTCCCCCTAAAATAGTAGTTCGTCGTACGTAACTTCATGTAAGCTCAATAGTCACTCCAACGTTTTGTTTACATGCTTTATCGTAAAAGTATTTTGCAATGACAATATCAGCGATGGCTAAGCCGACTGATTTAAATACGGTTATTTCCTGGTCATTTACTCTGCCAGCTAAAGTCCCGCTTATAATTTGTCCAAGTTCACCATGGATGGCATCGCTGGAATACATTCCTGCTTGAATTGGAACAACTAGGTCTCCCGCTTCTTCCAATGCCGAATCTTTGGATTCCACAACTACTTTAGCAGCAGCACAAATGGCGGATGTCGGTAATTCTTGCATAGTTGGTTTGAAAGAGCCGACTCCATTTACATGAACTCCTGGTTTTAAAGGCTCTGTAAAGACAGGCTGCATAGAGGTTGAAGCGGTGACAAGAATATCTGAACTTCTAACTGCTTCGTTCGGATCCTGGCAAATGATGACTTCCTTGTTGAACTTATTGAAGACAAATCCGGAAAATTCAAACGCCTTTTCTTCACTTCGATTGTGAATATATATCGTCTCAATTTCTCTCACTGCCAGAATCGCTTCACATAGTCCTTTGGCTTGTTCACCTGTGCCGATAATCCCTAATGTTTTGGAATTCCTGCGAGCTAAATACTTAGTCGCCACACCCGATAAGGCTCCCGTCCGTAACCTTGTTAAGTAGGAGCCTTCTAATAATGCAAGCGGTTCTCCTGTAGAAATGTCTGAAAGTAAAACCACACCGTTAATCGCTTTTTTCCCAATAGATACATTTGAAGGTACGACGGTTACGTATTTGAGTCCCATGGAGCTAAGCCCCTCGGCTACTGACGGCATCACGATACCAGAGTTTTCAGTGCCAAACGGTAAAATCGTTCGAATGGGTGTAGCGGTAGCAGAAGCAGAAAACTCCTTCAATGCAACCTCGATACATTGTAAAACTTCTTTCATGTCTGCTAGTTCCATTTGGCTTTTAGCACTCAAAACTAATATTGGAAATCCCTCCCTTTCGAATAATGTATTCTGTCTTCCAATATACTTTCATATGTTGAAAGTAATACATCCAAAATGCACAACATTTTAAACCGTTTATATACAAATGCAGATGATATTTTCTCCGACAGCTTAAAAACTAACGAATAGAAAGGGTTGAATGCAATGCAGGACATTGGGCACTATGCACAATCAATCGTTGATCAGTTTTCTTCCCTATTGAACATCCCAATCAGTATTACAGACAAAAGCGGAGTGATTGTTGGAAGTACAGATAATAATCGAATTGGTAGCCTTCACATGGTGACACCAGAAGTCACCAGATCTGGGAAGATAATGTTTTTCACAAAAGAACAAACGCAAGGTCTCGAAAACGTCTATCCAGGTATTGCTGCCCCTTTAAGATTTCAACAAGAAACCGTAGGTGTGCTTGGGCTGATAGGGGATCCAGCACTCGTAGAACGGTATCTACAATTTGTACAATCCCATATAGAAATGCTTTTAAAGGAAAACTTCCACTCCAGAACAGTTGTTTCTCAAATGGAAATGATGAGGGAATTCTTTCAACATTTTTTCAACTATCAGCAAGAAACTGATTTCAATAGACTTCAAAGTTATTTTGAGATGCATGGATTTTCATTGGACATCCCCCGAAGATGTGTTCTGCTAGATCTTCGTGTTAAAAATGACAAAGTTATGTCGAAACTTGCTACAGGATCTTTCAGTTACATCGAACAAGATCTTTATCAATGCCTGACAAGATTATTCACAGCTAGCAATTCAGATCTTGTAGCACCATTGTCAAATGGCCAATGGATTATCCTAGTAGCGGATTATTCAGAGGATCCCACACAAATAAGTAAACGATTAGAATATGCAGCGAACAAGCTGCAAAGTTTCTTAGAATCACGAGATTTAGAAACTCAATTGAGGTTTTTCTTCAGCACGCCTGTTTCATCTATTGAAGGAATCGTACAAACCTTTGACCAAACCAAGAAAGCATTAGAGATTGCGAATAGAAATGACCTACAGCAATCCATCATTTCTGCAGAGGATTGGCAGTTGCTCTCTGCTGGTTTTATTGGAGAGATATTTTTTACTGCTCAGTGGACAATAGACTGTTACATTGAAAAACTTCTTAACCATGCAAATGGTGCTGTGCTTATCGAATGTTTTATTGTTTTTTGCGAAGAACAACTCAATATGAGTCAAGCCGCGAAGAAACTGTATATCCATCGCAATACTCTTTTATATAGATTGCAGCAGCTGCAGCAGATTTTATCGATTGATTTACGTTGTTTTCAACAATGCACACTCCTTTATTTAGCTTTGAAGCAGCATCAGACTGCCAAAATACCTGCTGACAAAAGCACACTTATATAAAGAAAGAAAAAGCAGAGAGAGATTCGTTCTTCTCCTTCTGCTTTTTTATGTTGGGTTAGAGACCATAGGCTTCACTTCGTCATCATTAGAAATTGCTTTGTCCGTTCTTCTTTTGGATGATCAAATATCTCTTGAGGTGTCCCTTGTTCGACAATATAACCGTCATCCATAAAGATCACTCGATCCGCCACATCTCTAGCGAAATTCATCTCATGCGTGACGATGACCATCGTCATTCCTTCTTCAGCTAACTCTTTGATCACCTGTAACACTTCTCGGACCAATTCAGGATCCAAAGCTGATGTTGGTTCATCATAAAGCATTACAGTAGGATTGAGAGATAACGCCCTGGCAATCGCAACTCGCTGCTGCTGTCCTCCTGATAATTGGACTGGATAATGGTCGCTACGATCTCCAAGACCCACCTTATTTAGAAGGGATACAGCTAATTCCTTTGCAGCGGCTGCTTTAACGCCATTAATCGTCATAGGTCCTTCCATGACGTTTTCTATTGCTGTCTTATTCGGGAACAAGTTGAACGATTGAAACACAAATCCAGTTTTCTTCCTCATTTCCCTAATTTCTTTCTTCCGTTTACGATCCAATTTCCCACCTGTATGTAATTCATGGGGACCTATTTGAATCAGCCCCTCATTTGGCTCTTCCAAGTAGGTCAGGCAACGCAGGAAAGTCGATTTGCCGGACCCGCTTGGTCCCATAATCACGACGACTTCACTTTTATCTACAGTTAAATCGACTCCGCGCAAAACGGGATTACTTCCGAACGGTTTCTTCAGATTTTTCACTTGTATGATTTTCAAAATCCTCTCTCCCTGAACACAGATTTTGTCTAGCTATTACCGCGCTAAATACTTTGAGGAACGCTTTTCCAATTTATCAAGCATCGTAGTAAAGAATGTAATGAGAATCCAATAAATTGCTGCCGCAACTAAATAGATCGTTAGTGGCTCGAATGTTTTTGCAATGATTAAACTAGACATCTGCAGTAATTCAGTAACGGTGATGACCGATACGAGAGAAGTATCTTTAACAAGAACGATGAATGAGTTGGAAAGTGTCGGAATGGCGATACGAAGACTTTGGGGAAGAATGATTCTTCTCATAGCTTGCCCATATGTCATTCCCATTGAAATGGCTGCTTCCATTTGTCCTCTGTCAACAGCGAGTATGGAGGCTCGGAATGATTCAGAAAGATACGCACCTGCGTTTAGACTTAACGCCATAATTCCAGAAGAGATAGGATCTAGTGAAATTCCGATTTGCGGCAATCCATAATAAATAACAAATATTTGTACAAGAAGTGGAGTGCCTCGAATTATAGAAATATACATGCTGGCAATCTCATTTAAGATCTTAACCTTTAAAATTCGGATAAGAGCCGTGGAAAAACCAATTACTAATGCAATAACTACGGAAATACAACTTAAAAACAGCGTCATTATCGTTGCTTTTAATAGCGATGGTAATGAGTCAATTAGTATCGCAGCATCCACTAATCCACATCCTTCCTGACTTTCTAACAAGTTATAGGACTATTAAGAAAAACCCTGTCCCTTAAAATCAATGTGAATCCCAAGCTTTTTTAATTCTGCTATAAAAGGATCAAATCTATCTTCGACTATGACTGTTTCAATAGGAACTACACCCGTTTCGAGTATCTTTCTCTCCGCAATCCATTTGGCAGCGAGCGCAGCCGGAAGCGCTGTTGTCTTAGCCATCGATGTGATGTTTCGTTCATGGTCATATAAATCAACCATTTCCCATGTTACTTTCTTATAGTTTCCATCTTTCATTCCGTCCACTTCCACTCGAACAACCGTTACATCTTCACTAGATCCGCCGATCATTTTTGGCGAAAGAATCTTTTCTGATAGCTTGACTGGAGTTGTCGTGACCCCATCCACTTCAAACGGTTCTTTATCCAGGAAGCCTAACTCTTCGAGCACTTTCATTTTGGACCAATGGCCAGGATAACGAATCGTCTTTTCAGTTAAGTTTTTCACTTTTCCTTTTAGCGTAAATGCAGTGCTGTGGGCATCTGTAATAACAGCCTCACAGTCACCCACGGGATAAGGGAACGTCAATGACTCCAGACCTGAAAGTGGGGGCAGCTCGACAATCTCGTCCTTTTTAATGGCAAAAGCAGGTTTCGTATATAGCCCTAAAACACTCTCGAGCCTAAATACGACTTGATACCATAACGGTGGAACCGGCCATCTTGGAATCCCTCCACATATTAAGACCGCGTCATGCGCTTCATCCAGCATTTCTATTCCTCGTGCTGCAAGGAAGTTCGTAATGCCCGGCGCCACACCGCATCCAGGAATAATCGTGACCCCCGCTGCTTGTGCTTCGTTGTGTAATTCTAACTTCTCTTGAAACATGGAACCCACGAGGTCTACCAAATGACATTTAGCCGCAATTGCGCCTTTTACTGCAGGCAAGCTTAACGAATGAGGAAGACACCCGACCGCAACATCCGCTCCACGAAGTACTTGTATGAAATCATGTTCAGTCGCGAGCGTTGCTGTCTTTCCAAAAACTTTTGGATTATCTGCAATTTCAAGACATTTGTCGATACTTTCTTGCCTCACATCAACTGCTGTGACCGATTCAATTCCCTCGAACTTCGCCATTTCACTCACGATTGTTGTGCCGATCATTCCAGTCCCTAAAACGACTATCCGCATATAAATTTTCACCCCTATCTATTTTTATAAAGAAAAAGCCTAGGGTAACCATCAATTTTCATTGGTTCACCCTAGGAGTTCATCATATGTCCAGCGGGTCTTTTCCGAACCACTTCTTATAGATTTCCTTATAGGTTCCATCTTCTTTCATCTCTTCTAACGCAATATTCACTTTTTCAACAAAGCCGTCGTTTCCTTTATTGACCGCCATCCCAATTTCATCTTTATTTAATATGTCACTCGTTACTTTAATCGGTAAACTGTTTTCTTTAATGTTATAGTTCATCAGCAACTGGTCATTAATGATGACATCCAATCGTTTATTCGTTAAATCCTGGATGTAATCGCCAACCGCTTTATATAATTGCACGTCTGCGCCTTCAACACTTTTAGCTACTTCTTCAAAGGTAGTTCCGCCGCCGACGCCCACTTTCTTTCCTTTAATGTCAGCAAGTTCAGTAATGTCATCTGTGTCTTCACGAGTCACTAGAACAGAACCCGTCACAACGTATGGATCTGTGAAGTCCACGCTTTTTTTCCGTTCTTCAGTGACCGTCATCTGTCCAATAATAATATCGAATTTATCGGCTTTCAGTCCTCCGATTAATCCATCCCATTTCGTTGCGATAAATTCTGCTTCAACGCCCAATCGTTTTGCAATTTCGTTTGAAATATCAACGTCAAATCCTTGGAACTCGTCCTTGTCGTTCAGAAAGTTAAACGGAGGATATGTCCCTTCAAAAGCCACTTTCATAACTTTAGAATCGGTGATCCGATCCCCTACATCCGTCTTAGCTGATTCATCTGACTTGTCCTTACTTTTCCCCCCACACCCTGCAAGTGCAGCTGCTAATACGAGTGAACAAATCGAAATCCATACAATTTTTTTCATAGCTTCTCCTCCAAGTAGGTTATTTACAAACGTGTATACCGATAGAATCGGATCCCCTCCTTTCATTTTCAGCCTGACGATTGTTTGTCCTGCTCCAGTTAGATACAAGTTTGTTAACTATATGTCCAGTTCATCTGAATGATTCATAACCTATCCTAAGCTGAGTTCAAGAAATTCAAAAAGCCGCCAGCAGTACTGACGGTTAAACCCGGTCAATACTGCTGGCAGCCCCCATTTTTACAAATTAGTAGTTATCGATTTGCGCTCTTTGAAGTTTTCCGCTGTAATCCACATAAACGGATTTCCATTCTGTATAGACATCAAGTGCAGCTACACCGGAATCTCTATGTCCATTTCCAGTCCCTTTTGTTCCGCCGAAAGGCAGATGGATTTCTGCTCCCGTCGTCCCTGCATTGATGTAAACAATTCCAGTATCCAGGTCCCTCATCGCTTGGAACGCGAGATTGACATTGGAGGTGAATATCGAACTGGACAATCCGAACTTCACACTATTGTTCACTTCAATCGCTTCTTCCAGGCTCTTTACCGGAATAATTGAAACGACCGGGCCAAATATTTCTTCTTGGGCAATTCTCATATCAACCGTCGCATTGGTGAAAATGGTAGGCGCGTAGAAATTCCCAGTAACGAGTCCGCTATCTGTGACCATACTTCCCCCAGCAAGAAGTGCAGCTCCCTCTTCGAGACCGATTTTCACATACTCATGAATTTTCCCTAAAGAGGAACGATTAATAACCGGGCCTACTTTTACCGTTTCGTCTGCCCCATCGCCAAGAGACAATTCACCAATTCGCTCTACAAGCTTGTTCTCCAGATCCTCTTTTACATTCTCATGAACGATAATTCGGCTAGTGGCTGTGCATCGCTGGCCGCTTGTACCAAATGCCCCCCACAAAATGCCGTCAACCGCAAGATCGAGATCCGCATCATCCAATACAATGACAGCATTTTTACCTCCCATTTCTAGAGAAGTCCGTTTCAAGAGTTCACCCGCACGGGCATTGATGGCACTTCCGACTTCATTTGACCCCGTAAAGGAAATCAAATCGATATCCGGGTGCTCCACCATTGCATTCCCTACTTCTCTTCCAGAACCATTCACTAAATTCAGGAGACCTTTCGGCAATCCCGCTTCTTCAAAAATCTTCACGAATTCGTATGCGATAATGGGTGTTTCAGTTGCAGGTTTCCATACTACTGCATTCCCTGAAACAAGTGCCGGAAACGATTTCCAAGAAGCAATGGCAATCGGGAAATTCCATGGGGTGATCAAGCCTGCAACGCCGATTGGAACACGGACACTCATCGCGAATTTGTTGCGCAGTTCAGATGGAACCGTATCTCCAAATAGACGACGGCCTTCTCCTGCCATGTAATAAGCCATATCAATCGCTTCTTGAACTTCTCCGCGTGCTTCGTCAATCACTTTTCCCATTTCACTAGTCAAAATCTGCGATAATTCTTCTTTCCGGTCTTTTAATAGGGTTGCAATTGTAAACAAGTATTCCGCACGCTCAGGTGCCGGAACGAGACGCCATTCTTTTTGAGCTTTTTTAGCAGCTTGAACGGCACGATCCACGTCTTCATCCGTAGACTGCGTGACTTCCCCCAGCACTTTACCGTTCGCTGGATTCAGCACGTCCACAAACTTACCCGAAGATGATTCGCACCACTCCCCGTCGATGTAGTTAAGAAGTTTTTTTGTGTCACCGCCTTGAATTGTTTTCGTTCCTTTTTTATTCAGATGAACCACTTGAATCCCTTTTCGATTTACCATAATAAATGCCCCCCTTACTAGTTTACGTAGCTGTTACATACTTTCCTGAATGCGATGGATTGCTTCAAATAATCGTGTATTCGGAACCGATAAAGAGATGCGGAAATACCCCTCTCCACTTGGTCCAAAGGCATTACCAGGCGTTACGATAACTCCTGTTTTCTCTAAAATGTGTGTCACGAATTCGGTAGAATTATAGCCGTCAGGAACAGGTGCCCAGACGAAGAAACTTCCTTTTGGCGGGTCAACATTTATCCCGATAGAGGCTAGTCCTTCCAATACAACCGACATTCTTTCTTCATAGATCCGATTATGCGTTGTCACACTGCTTTGGTCAGCATCTAAAGCGTACGCTGCTGCCTTTTGAATCGGCGTAAATTGTCCGGTATCCGTATTACTTTTAAGGACGGAAAGTGCTTTGATGATTTCTTTATTGCCTACGACATATCCGATTCTCCAACCCGTCATATTATAGGTTTTCGAAAGTGAACCGAATTCAACCGTACTGTTTTTCGAACCCTCGACCTGCAGAATGCTTGGCGCAGTATAGTCCGAAAATGTCACCATGTTGTAAGCAGAATCATGAGCGATCGGGATGCCATGCTCTTTAGAAAACGCGACTGCTTTTTGGAAGAATTCAATGTCAACAGTAGCCGAAGTCGGATTTCCAGGATAATTTAAAAACATCAGTTTGGAACGCTTGATGACTTCTGGAGGAATTGAACTGAAATCCGGTTCGAAATTATTCTCTTTCAGCAAAGGCATGTCGTAATACTTTCCGTTTGCAAGTAACGTTGCCATTCTGTAGACGGGATAGCTCGGGTCAGGGATCAATACCGTATCCCCAGAATCGATCATTGTTGGAATTAGATGAGCAATCCCTTCTTTTGAGCCGATAAGGGCTAGTACTTCTGTTTCGGGATCGAGCTCTACACCATATTGTCGTAAATAGAAATCAGCAATGGACTGCCTATATTCAAGGCATCCTATGAAACTGGGATACTTGAAGTTCGCAGGGTCCTGCATCTCTTCTACTAATTTCTCAACAATATGCGGCGGGGTAGGTAAATCAGGATCCCCAATTCCTAAATCGATTACATCCACTCCCGCCTCAATCATGGCAGCTTTCTTCTTATTGATCTCTGCAAACAAATATGGAGGGATTTGTCCCAAACGATTCGATTGATAGTTCAAAGAACCACCTGCCTTATCTTTAATCTCAACACTAGATGCCTCCATATAAAATCTATGAAGTTTTACGGACGAATATGACTAAACGATACTTGTGGATTCCAAAGGGTAAATGAAACCTAAATCGAAAATGGATATCCGGCAGCTACGGGAATAGTGAAACGTAAAAAAGAATGCGCTTTCGGAGAAGACAAGTTCTTTATGCGCGCTATTATAGGTACTGATGAAGATCTATTTTCTGTACACCATGTCGTTCCAGAAGTTTTAAAGACAAAAACCACCATCTGCTTTTTGGCGGATGGTGGTTTTCAATAGATAGATGTATAAGAATTCTTCGTTATCCAACTATCCTATTTACTTTTTATATAGATATCAGTCAAAATACACGGGTTCATCACGGTTGTGTAAGTGTTTGAAAGCGATGTTGATTTGGGATTCAGTATTCCTCGCTATCGATAAAATCGGTAACTCATCTTCAGAGAAAAATTCTACAGCGCTTGTTTCGATTCCTGTTTCCGGCTTGCCTCCGATGATTTCGCATTGGATAAACAGTTTGTACACGCAGTAAGCGGAAAAGGGATGGGGATGCATTTTTTTATCGAATACACCAATCATTTTAACTGCCCTTACGTCAAATCCCGACTCTTCTTTGACCTCTTTTACTGCAACTTCGCTTGGCGATAACCCAATGTCGCCCCACCCGCCCGGCAAAGCCCATTCACCATCTGCTTCCTCTTGAACCATCAAAATCTGATCATCCTTGAAAACCACTGCTCGGATATCTACCTTCGGTGTAGCGTAACCTGTTTCATTCGCAAATAATATTTTAATAATCGTTTCATCGATCTCTGTTTGCTGTGCCACCATCTCAACACTAATGTCTCTGATCATTTCAAACCGTTCTACGTCGTATTTATCTTTTGAATAAGTTAAGCCGGCCTGCGCAATTGCTTGCAACTGTTTTGCCCATTCAAGCCATTTTGGTTCCATAACCAGAAATCCCCTTCCAGTTGTTTTCCTCATTCTACACTAGGAATAATGCAGCGCCAACCAGTATATCCATTTAAACAGACATAAGCTCTTTCATGAACTTAATAGTTGTTTTAACCTCCTCAGCTATTCTCACATGAGGATGCTAACGAAGAATCTTGCGTCAGGAAGGGTTTTCCAGTGTACATCACGAAACTAATTCATAGAACGAAGGAAGGAGCTTTTTGACATGAAACCGCCTATCGCAAAACGAATTCCCTATGCTCAGCATTTGCATGGAGATGTACGTCAAGACGACTATTATTGGCTAAAGGACCGCAATAATCCGGATGTCATTGAGTATGTAGAGGAGGAAAATCGATATTACAATGAAATTATGGAACCGTTGAAAGAACAGACCGAAGAAATTTACCAGCGTATGGTAGATCGCGTTCCTGAATCCGAAATTGCTGTGCCTGTGCAGCATGGACCGTATTTCACTTATTCTCGTTTGGACAAAACCCAGCAATACCCAATCTATGCCCGGAAGAAAGCGGAGACTCGCGAGCTTCTATCTGCAGCAACAGAAGAAATCGTACTCGACCTGAACGAACTCGCTGAAACAAGTGATTATTTAAGTGTCACTGCGCTGCGATGGAGTACTGACCAGCGCTTGCTCGCTTATTTAGAGAATCGCGATGGAACAGATCGCTATACGGTTTTTATCAAAGATATGGAAACAGGCGAACTTCTGTCGGATCAGATTCCGGATGTGTTCATATACGGCAGTGTCGAATGGAGCAGAAGCGGAGATTCTATTTTTTATATCACCGTCGATGAGTCAGAACGCCCTAGCAAGCTGATGCGGCATCGGCTAGGCAGTGATATCGGTCAAGATGAGCTGATTTACGAGGAAAAAGACGAGACATTCACACTTTCTATGAATAAATCCCAAAGCGGGAAATTCATCATTGTGCATGCCGACTCGAAAACAACGAGTGAAATCCGTCTTATAGACGCAGACTCCCCTCTATCGCCTTACCAGTTAGTCGACGAACGCAGAGCTGGTGTCGAATACGATGTGGAACACTGGGAAAAGGATTTACTCATATTGACAAATGATGACGCAGAAAACTTCAAGCTGCTTCACTGTCCACTCCATGACCTGAAAGCCCGTACAACTCTCGTGGATTATAACGAGAATCGCTATCTCCAGGCTCTGTATCCTTTCCAGGAAAAGTTGCTGGTTGCAGGCCGCGAAAACGGACTGACTCAAATATGGGAATTGAAAGATGGTCACTTGGAACAAATCGAATGGGATGAACCCCTCTATTCCGTTTCAGTGAAATCAAATCAAAGCTATGAAACTTCTGAAGTACTACTCAGCTTTGAATCGATGCTGACTCCAGAAACAACCTATGGACTGGATCTGCTTAGCGGAGAGAGACAATGTCTGCAAGTTGCTCCAGTCAGCGGGGACTATGACCGTTCTGCCTTCTGTCAAAAGCAATTATGGGCTACAGCAGATGATGGAGTGAAAGTTCCATTAAACCTCGTTTATAAAGAAGGGGCTCTCGATCATGGACCCGCTCCGATCATCCTGTATGCCTACGGTTCTTACGGAGCAAACAGTGACACGTATTTCAGTCCATACCGGCTTCCAGTATTAGAAAAAGGAATTGTCTTTGTCACTGCACAAGTGCGCGGCGGTTCTGAAATGGGAAAACATTGGTACGAAGATGGCAAAATGCAAAATAAGCGAAACACATTTACCGACTTTATCGCAGCAGCTAAGTATTTATTAGCGGAAGGATATACAACTTCTGAGCAGCTGGCTGCTCGCGGCGGCAGTGCGGGCGGATTACTTGCAGGAGCAGTTGCTAATATGGCAGGCGATTTGTTTAAAGTAATCGTTCCAGAAGTCCCATTTGTCGATGTTGTTACTACGATGCTCGACACTTCCATCCCTTTAACTACACTCGAATGGGACGAATGGGGGGACCCTCGTGAGCCAGAAGCTTATTTTTACATGAAATCCTACAGCCCGTATGACAACGTAGAAGCGAAAGACTATCCGCATCTATACGTAACGACAGGTTTAAACGATCCTCGCGTCGGCTATTGGGAGCCCGCTAAATGGGTTGCCCGTTTAAGAGAAATGAAAACAGATAATCATATTATCGTGATGAAAACAAACATGGGTGCCGGCCACTTTGGTGAATCCGGACGCTTCAATCAGTTGAAAGAAGTTGCATCGCTATATGCTTTCGTGTTGGACAAGATTGGCACAGGCGCTGAAATGAAAATTCAGAATGCTGTTCAATAACTTCAACCGTTAAATTAGGAGGAGAAAGCATTGTGCTTTTCTCCTCTTCTTTATTTGTATAAAAAGAGTATTCCTGTTTAAACCTCTTCTAACAAATCCAATGCCGCCTTAACCGGCAGTTGCCCAAGATCTCCTTCTTTACACTTTCTCACGGACACAGCATGATTTTCCACTTCCTTATCCCCGACAATCCAAACAAACGGGATTTTCCCTTTCGCTGCCTCCCTCACCCTGTATCCAAATTTTTCAGAACGGCCATCCACTTCCGCCCGATATCCTTTTTCCAGTAACATCCGTTTCACTTCAAATGCGTAATCAAGATGGACTTCTGCGATTGGCAGTATCCGAATTTGTTCGGGTGACAACCATAATGGAAATGCGCCTTCGTAATGTTCAATTAAGATGGCAAGGAATCTCTCAATGGAACCAAATATCGCCCGATGAATAATGATAGGGTGATGCAGTGAATTATCTTCGCCGATATACTGACAGTTGAACTTTTCGGGCATTTGAAAGTCCAGCTGAACAGTGCCGCACTGCCAGCTTCGCCCTAGAGAGTCGAGTATATGAAAATCGATTTTCGGACCGTAAAAAGCACCGTCTCCTTCGTTCAATGTATAGGACATCCCCCGCTGTTCCAGGACATTTCCTAGTGAACGTTCCGCCTGATCCCATAGGTCAACCGAACCCATGAAGTTTTCCGGTCTTGTTGACAGTTCAACCTCGTATTGGAATCCGAACTTTGAATACATCTCATGAATGAGATCCAAAACTCGATCGATTTCTGGTTCAATTTGGTCTTCACGGACGAATAGGTGCGCATCGTCTTGCGTGAAAGCTCTCACTCGTAATAAACCATTCAAAGAACCAGAGAGCTCGTGACGATGAACCAATCCCAATTCCGCATATCGAATGGGCAGCTCCCGATAACTGCGCCGTTTATGAGTAAAGACCAGCATAGCCCCCGGACAATTCATAGGTTTAAGCGCATATTTCTGATTGTCGACTTCTGAAAAATACATATTGTCCTGATAATGATCCCAATGACCTGAAGTCTCCCATAGCTGTTGTTTCATCATGATCGGTGTCTTGATCTCTTCGTAACCCGCTTTTCGGTGTTCCTTTCTCCAGTAGTCTTCTAAGGCATTGCGCAGGATCATACCGTTCGGCAAATAGAATGGCATTCCCGGAGCTTCCTCCGAAGCCATGAATAGTTCCAGCTCTTGACCGAGTTTACGATGATTTCTTATTTCTTCCCCTGATTGAATGGACATGTTAAAACGCCTCCTGAAATTTTTTGTATATAAAAAACCGCACTCCTCCCTGGTAAGGGACGAATGCGGTCGTGGTACCACCCTGTTTTTGCAGATGCCAAAAAGCAGCTTCTGCACTTCATTGCGATAACGGTTTCCCGGACACGGTTTCATGGAAATCCATGGTTCTCCATATCAGCTTCAAGGCGGTAAATTATCTCTTGTGTCTTCAGGGCTTTCAGCCGATGGCCCTGTTCTCTGGTAAGAACTTAAGAATAATTCATGTCCTTGTCACAGCTTTCAGTATTCAATTTTAAAAAACCGCACTCCTCCCTGTAAAAGGGACGAATGCGGTCGTGGTGACACCCAAGTTTCCGCATGCCGAATAATACAGGCATGCGCTTAAATCGATAACGGTTTCCCGAACATGATTTCATGCACAAGTGCAATTCCTCATGTTAGCCAGAAAGGTGGTAAATCAATCGATTCCGCTCAAGGTTTCCAGCCAATGACCTTGTTTTCTGGTAGCGAAAATGAAGAATGATTCATGTCCTTCTCGTTGCAAATATATGGATAAGAAGCTTTGTTTATGGATTATAGAGACTGTTTTCTTATAAGTCAAGAGCGAATTTATATAATTACAACAGTTCTTTTAGAAATCCCTGTTCGACTACCTGCATAACCTCCACTTGTGAAAAGAGATTTCCCCCCTAACTATGCAAGATTTGCCCGTTTGAAGCACGAGTCTTGTACTTTGAACGCCGAAGATTATGGAAAGTATTAAAAGCTCTTTTACTAATTTTTGCTCATTCTAGCATTTCTGGATTTGCTGTGAGGATGATGGTTCTTGTGATTTAAAAGCATTAAAAGTATCCCAATTATTGCTGTAATTAAAACTGGAATAAACATTTTATTCATGAGACTGTAAAGCAGCACGACAATGAAAATGACAACGATTAAAGAATGAAAAACATAATACTTTTTCAATTTAATCACACCTTCACTTCGTTTTTTCTGGTCGGTTTGAAGAACGAGTCTTATTAGTGAATAGCGCCCGATTACGTAAGTTTAATAAGAACCCTTGATTTCTATCCA
The DNA here is from genome assembly GCA_029257435.1 of Sporosarcina sp. Classification (GTDB taxonomy): domain Bacteria; phylum Bacillota; class Bacilli; order Bacillales_A; family Planococcaceae; genus Sporosarcina. Next base: position 46,243 of record JARIBI010000005.1, read on the forward strand.
TCATTCAATCCTCTGCAATTATTTGTTTTTTTATTTCTTCCTAAAATCATAGGTATCGTCAATAGCAATTTCTATATCATTAACAACAATATTTTCATTATTTACCCATCGTACTTCTTTAACATTTGGCATCACTAGGAAAATGTTCTTTCTTAAACCACTGTTAGAATCTTCAAGCACTCCCACATAGGTTAAATCGTTACCGAATATTAGCCCACCGTTAAAATAAACCGTTATAACTTTCTCTCCGTCTGGTGAGATGTAAGTTCCTTCTTCATTTTCCTCATTCACTTCAATGCTACTTAGTTTTGGGTTTAATAACTGATAAATAAATATTATGCCAAACAAAATTGTGACTGCAAAGATCATTAATAAAAGCTTTATTACCTTAGTCATTTTTCTCAAACCTTTCCATAAAATCATTCTTACTTATAATATTTTATGGACGAAATCAGTACGAAGAGGTTCGAATTTTCTTTCCAATTAGAATAATTAGGTTTTTAATATTCCTTATTCGATTATTTGGTCCGTTTGAGAAACCGACGCATATCCTTTTTCCAGAATGGCCCCCGTTTATTTAGGACTTCTTTTTGTCTATAAGTATTCCAACTATGGCTCCCAATAAAATATTCGTTATTAAAATTGGGTTTATTGAATCCATTGCAAATATTAGAATGAACGATAAAACACCTGCGACTAACGCGAATAAAATTGCATTATAGGACACGACATTTCCCCCTCGACTTAACTCTTTCTTTTATAAAATGGCCCGTTTGATGAACTTTCCTATCATAGTGATAGGTAAACTTTTGAAGTTATCGCCAGCTTTTCCCCCACTTCACACCGTACGTGCGACTTTCATCGCATACGGCGTTCCAACTAATCCAATTCATTCAATATTTTTATGTATATGCAAGATGAAATGTAGAATCAGATTGCTTCTTTCAGGCATAACCTACGCAATTCATTGACCTTTTCAAGTTGTTTTACATTTAACTTTAGAACGTTTAAAAGCACGTGTATTTTCTCTCGATTTCTCATATGAATGAGACGATGGACAGGCTCATTTACCATCATTAAATTCCCATATGAATCATCTTGAGTTAGATGAAACGGGATTTTATGATGACAGTGGCAGTCGTTCCGACCTAATTCAATACCTGTAACAGCACATTTTCCGTATTGTGCAATAAATCGACTAATCCGATTGTCGTTATATTCAATGGAACGACTTGGTATATATTGCTTCATCACATAAGCAAGTACCTGTTTATTAATTGCTCGCAAACTTTGATGAATTTTATTTCTACCTACGGTAGTGTAGTTACAGATGGATTGTGAGAAATTAAGATTTACTTTACAACGTTGGGCATGAACGGGAACAATGACCATTCCTTTTATTTTATAAAGTTTACATTCGTAGCCCTTATAACGTTTCTGTAAGGTTTTTGTGAATTCCTGAAACGTTGCTTCTTTTCTCATTTCGTTTAAACGATTGAATAATGCTTTATTAAGACGACCGCTCAGCTCATTTAAGTCTTTTGTAATGTGAGATGCTGCGGAATAATAATTTTGTATTCCCATTATTATCGTATTGAATCGCCAAACATTCTCAGGTGATTGGTGTTTCTGAATCACCTTTATTGCTTGTTTAAGCTTTACCGGTGCATTATCCAGTGACTTTTTGGTCATATGGGATCGGGCGACATACAGCGTTCTTTTATTGGTTCGCTTTCGATGTGCTTTAATACGAAACCCTAAAAACTCTGAAGAGTTTTTCTTTAAGTTCACCACTTTAGATTTTTCCTCGCTAATTTCAAGGTGAAGCCTTGTTTGAAGAAAATCCTTCACTGCATAATGCATTTTTATCGCTTGCGAACGAGTACGACATAGTATTTTGAAGTCGTCAGCGTATCTCACAATATAACAGTGTTTCAGATTCGATTTTTTCAATGCATTGTATCTGCCAGCATATGATTGATAAGACTTTTGTGTTTCAAAGCTTTCCCATTGATGACTAATCCACCAATCCAGTTCATTTAATACAATGTTAGATAACAAGGGCGATAATATTCCCCCTTGTGGGGTGCCTTTGGTTGGGAATCCTTCTCCTATAATTTCGGCTTTTAAGAGACGTGAAATAATAGAGAGCAATGCTTTATCACGGATACCAAGTGACCACATTTGTTTTAATAGTTTGGCATGATTTACATTGTCGAAAAATCCTTTGATATCGACGTCCACACAGTGATATAGACACGCCCGATTAATGAGTGTCTCGAACCTGGCTTTCGCATGATGTGTACTACGATTGGGTCTGAAACCATAGCTGTGTTTATAAAACTTTGCTTCACAGATGGGTTCAAGCACTTGAAGAATACACTGTTGGAACAATCTGTCCCAAATAGTCGGAATCCCTAAAGGACGTGTTTTCCCATTCGCCTTCGGGATAAATACCCTTCGAACCGCTTTGGGGGAATAACGTCCAAACATTCCTTGTATCGTAGATACAACTTCTACAACGGTTAAGTGACTAATATCTTCAATCGTTAGTTCATCATATCCACATGTTTTACTGCCAGTATTTCGTTTAATATTACGATAAGCTAATCGAATGTTTTCATCGGATTGCATTAAATCGAGTAATCCATAAAAATTTTGACCATTAGCACTCTGAGCGTATAAAGAATCGAAATGATATTGCATATCATAATACTCGTTGTGCCTCAGTTTCTTACGTTTTAACAAGTCGGTGGCTCCTTTGGAGCTGAACCTCTATTAGTCTTACAAGAACCTTATTAATCGTATAAGAACTGTCTTGCATGGTTGAATGAATCTTTCACTAGTCTAGTGGCTATCCCTCCACGTTCATTACACGCTTCTACGGTACTGTGCCACCACTTTCACTGATATAAAGAAAAGTTATACAATCGCTAATCTCACGATTCTTTTCCTTTTCACCGCTTCACTGGGAGTAAGCCCTCCACGTTATCAGCTTACAACGTTGAATTATACCTATTATGGAACAAACTTAGGTGCCTCCTATGAGCCTGTTAGCATTACATGTGCCTATAACACAAGATGGATTTTTATATTGCGTATTCTTACTCATCCACAGCTAACCCTACATATGGTAGTAAATACATTTCTATATAACGCGCGTCTAGACCCGTACATTCAGAAGTTCGTCAGCAATACAGTATGTTCTTGTATTTACATTGCATTCTCACCATATTTGTTCAACCCAAGCATCATGATTTACACCACCCCATCGGGTAGGCTTTCGTCAGCCAAACTGTTACGGTAAATTCTCACGCCTATTAGCCGAGCTTATAACACGCCTTGTCTTACTAATCAGCGTACTACTCGACGCAGGGGAAGCCTTTCAGAGCGTTACCTCCTCATTCGACTTCTCGATATAACCCTTCAGTTTTAGGGAACCTAAAACTGCCTAACCTTTACCGAAATTGTGTGACCACATTTCATTTGAGTTAGGAACATTTCGCACACGCAAACGCCCCCATTGATTTAAGATGAATATTCAAATCTCTTTGAAAAACCTCCAAAATGATATGTGTAAAGGGGTTTTCATTTTTCAAGATTCATTATTTTAATTACACCATAATAAATAATCCAAAATATTAGCGGTACAAATACTGAGTAATTTTTTGGGGTTTCAGGTAATAAAATTAGGGCTATTACAAATATGAAAACACTAGGAATAAATAATATCCAATATAACTTTCTTTTAGTCATTTTTAAAGTCGACTTCTTTTCTACCGATTGATTAGACATATCCAATACTCCCCTCTTACCTTGTCCCGATAGAAGCTTAAAGCTTAATCCTTGTTCATTTAATGCCCCCGATTGTGGTGTACATCTTTTTAAAAGTCTTTAAACCCTTGGTATATACGGGATGAGAATTACTAAATTCATTCAATCAAGTAAAATTGACAAAATGGTATTACTCTCAGTATTAACTGTTATCGTCATCGAGTTACATACACCCGCAAAAGCGCGAACTGCTATTCTATCTTTAAATGATTCATCAAAGTCCCATTCACTTGGCATCAATACAAAGTGTCCCGTACCGAGTACCGAGGTTTCTTTAAAAAAACTCCATAGCGTCAAAATGTCATGGTCTACTAATTTTTTGACACCTCGGAGATTGACTTTATATTCTTTGATAGGGAATATTCCTCCCCAACCGGAACTACTTTTTCTGTACAGATCAGTAACAATAGCATTAAGGCTATTGCTATTATAAAGATCCAAGAAATATGTTTTAGAACTTCCTCTTACATCTTGCATGCTCAAGGTAACTTGGTTATCATCTGTAACTTTTGAAACCTTATTAAAGTGCACTGCAATCTCATTGACAACTTTATTATAAATAAAGTTAGTCCTAATAGGAATATCTAACATTCCATTTGATTCAATTAATATAAAGGGCGCCAAAAAGTATTGGGCAAGAGGTGATAATTGAAGCTCAGAAGGGGCTTTAATTATTATTTCCTCAAATATTATCTTAGGTGGTTCAGCATTTTCATTAAATTCTACTTCAGAGTTTTGTATATACTCTTCTGAGTTTACTTCTTCGAATAAATCCAAATTAGCTCCTTCTTTCAAATGGCCCATTAGTTGAACAAGCAATCTATCTATAATCTTTAATTCCATCTACAAAAGCCTGACTATCTTCATTCTCAATCCCATGCAATGCTTCTTGTAACGCAAATGTACTTTTATAAAATTTAACTCGTTCAGATATTTCATTACCGTTTGGATATAGATTAATACACATATCAAAAAATTCTTCACCAAAGCTAGAGAGTATTCCAGCAAAGTCATACGCTGGATCTCCTAAACCCGAACCACCAAAGCCTATTATCCCTGAAATCATACTTGTTTCTGGATTCCATAAAATGTTGGATGACCCAAAATCTCCGTGTATAAGTGTTATATCTAAATTTGAGAATGCCTTCCCATTTAGAGACGTTTCAAAAGATCGTGATATTTCCTTTTGAACATCTTTTCTGATGAAAGGGAATAATTTATTTTGAATCTTCTCATACAGGTTATACATCTCTTCACGAGGGTTAAGAACCTTTAGTTTCAAATCTCGACCTGCTTTTTCTCCTGAAATAGAATGGAGTTCTACAAGGAAAGAGACAAGTTGTTTTGCCAACCCTTTAACCAATTCAACACTCTCAACACCTGTTAAACTCTCCTTCCACAAAGGAACACCATCTATTAGGTTATAGCCGGTAAAGACCTTCCCTGGTTCTAACTCTTCAAAAGACTGATAAATAGGATTAGGAATAGGAGTGGAGATGATACCTTTAATGTATTTCAAGATTTCCGTCTCTCTTCGTAATTGAATTATTCCATTTTTATATTTTGGAAATCTAAAAACCAAAGATTTGTTTATAATGAACACATCATTATTCTGACCAATTTCATTAGGATAAAAGTCTTCGAGGGAAAGGTCAGAATAAAAAGATTGAATGGTTTCGATAAAGTTATTATTCACTCAGTAATGCCCCTCTTTCAGTCACTTACTATTGTTTTGATCAGCAACTAAATGGCCCGATAGCGCAACACCTTGGATCTTTCCATTATAGAACATTTTACTATGCCTCACTCTTTTTTACATATAATTCAAATATTCCAATTCCTCTCTCTTCTTTCCGAGAAAGATAACCACTCTCCCGCCATAAAATTAACTGATACTGACATTACTGAGATGTCTTTTTAACTTCATCAAATCAACTATTGCTCGTATCCCCACTGCCAAAATAATACACATATAAATCTTCCATCCTAGGCTCTGCCTGTTGAGCAGAGATGTGAGGCTTCGCATGAGAAATAATCCGTATGTCCGCGTGCGCCTTTTGCAGCTGCAGGTTGGAGACCGGGTAGGCCGTTGTGTACGTTTGCAGTTCGTTATGTGGTACTTGGACCGCCCATACTTGGCGATCCAACTTGGCCAGCAGCTCACGAGGGGACGCTTTTCCAATGAGCTGTCCTTCTTTTAGCAGGAGCACTTCGTCAGCGACGTATTCGATATCCGACACAATATGCGTGGAGAGGATAATGATTGTATCCTGCGCCAACTGGGACAGGATTCCCCGCAGTCGGATCCGTTCGCTCGGGTCCAGCCCGGCTGTCGGCTCGTCCAGGATGAGGACTTTCGGGTTGTTCAACAGAGCCTGAGCAATTCCGACTCTCCGTCTCATCCCGCCGGAATAGCCTTTCAGTTTTTTTCGACTTACACTTGTCAGGCCCACCAGTGCCAATACGTGTTTCACACGCACTCGGGCTGTTTTAGCATCGAGCCCTTTCAAGTTCGCTACGTACTTCAAAAACTCTTCAGCTGTGAACTGACTGTATCCATGGAAGTCCTGCGGCAAGTATCCGAGCTTGTCACGATACGCGGCGCCGAGTGTTGTGATGGCACGATTGTTGTAAAGTACCCGCCCGCTTGTCGGTGCAATGACGTCCACCATGATACGCAGAAGTGTCGATTTGCCTGCTCCGTTCGGCCCCAGCAATCCGTAGATTCCCGGAGATAATTCGCAGTCTATCGATTTCAGTGCCTCGTGGTCTTTGTACTGATGACTGACTTTTTCTAGTTTTAGAGTCACAGTTCATGTCTCCTCCTTTGTAGTTTCCTCGTCAAAAACATGGAACCGGCGATCAGAATCATATACCAGATCACCAATTGAGGCAGACGCGGTTCGGTGCCCACTTCATGTGCCCGTATGAGATACGAAAAAAATCCTTTTTCTAAAAACCACTCTATGGAGAAGTCCGTCAGTAGGCTACCTCTCAGCAAAAAAGTCAGGCCATACAATAGGCCACACAGGATCACAGTGATTGTGTGGGATTGAAAGGTGACACAAACACAGGCGGCAAAGATTGAAAATAGAACACTGCCCACCAGTACGTACGGTAGGCCGGCTGCACAGCCCCTTAAGATTTCGGTGAATGACTCCTGCGGAACGGCCAAAGCAGCTCCTGACAGCTGAATCGCTGTAAAGAGAAGGACCATGAATAGTACACAGAGGCCAGCAGCTCCCAGCCGTACAAAAAAAACTTTCGATTTCCCATGACGGGTTGTGAGAATGACTTCCCGCACGCCTTCCTCCTTGTCCAAGATGAATATCTTTGTAGTCATTGCGAGGATCAGGAAGCCTATCGACAGCGTGCCGAGGACATGCCAGAACGCATCCGCAGTTGCCAAGACATGTGCCGGACTTTTTTGGGCAGCAAAATAGATCATTACACTCCAAAAACCACATATGACGAGGACTGCAGGGAACCCCCATTTGTTCCGCATGATTTTTTTAACTTCCCAAGGCAACATTGATCCGTCGCCTCCCGAGTATGAGATTTACGGTAAACAAGCCGGCAGCCAGGCTGAGGAACAGGAGTAAAACCTCTGTATTTGATAACACGACATACCCTTCTAAATATTCGAAGCTCAACATTCCGTTCAAACCATATCTGTATACGTTCTCCAAGTACTCGATGCCAGGCATGGTTTGGATATAGTAAAAGATATATTTTTCATACAGCTCCCAGAAAGCAAAAATGCTGCCAGCCGTCAGCATGATGAATACACTTCGTTTGATGAATAACGAAAGGAGAAAGACGAACAAGGCAAAGATATAACTTGCCAATATCATGTAGCCCCCCTCCAATATCATGAGCTTTGCAAATGTCCAGTCAGGATTCGGAGTGAGGTAATTGGGAGTATTTGCTCCCATCTGTACAAATAACCCTGTCGGCGACGCATAGGCAAGCAGGACCAGACTTGTAATAACGTAATAAAACAACACGATTGATACACAAAAGAGGAAGAGGACGAATTGTTTCACGACCAGCAGCTGCACACGCCCTGCCTTGTATGTAACCAACAATTCCTCCATTTCCTTTTCCCGCTCAAACGGCATACACCGGGAAACACCGACGACGACGGTTACCGCAATCAGCATATAACCGATATAAGGCATGACGGACGCCATCTCTTGCCAGAAAAATACCGCTTGCGAAGAATCGATGGTTGCGTTCGTTCCCATTGCATATAGAACGGTACATAGGAAAAGAGCCATGTAGAGTTCACGCTGCAAGAATAGCTTTTTTCCTTCTACCCACGCTAGTTTACTAATTCCCATCCGGTAATCGCTCCATTCTCCAAAGTTTAGTCAGTTGTCGTATGAAGACAGCAGCCAGTCCAATATTAGTAGCCATGAAAATCAGGGTATGAACCGACAGCAGTAGTGAGCCGAACGGTGTGTAGATGGAAAGTAAGATGAACGAGACCCATACTAGCAGTATGACTGTCCAAGACAGCGGATTTCGGTACTTCGTACTGATCGCCAGCAGAATGACACAGAACAGCAGAATCGGCGTGATTCCTGCTACCGCAATATGGAACGATAGCGAGAAGAGACCTGCCTTCTGAATGGACGCCGCATACAGCAATGCCCCGCCGTATAAGATCAGACTCCACAGACAGATTGCCACCAATTTCGAAAACAGAACCTGCTGAAGCGAGAAGGTAAACGTCTGTTCCAATTCCACCATGTCCTTGGTCTGTGTATGCACAAGATGCCACCCTGCTAAAAACACAGGGGCTGGTGCAGTGAGGGTGAAAAGAATCCATTGATCCGGGGTGCTGGAAAGGATGGTAACAGTACCCATCAACACGATCACCAGAAGACTTAGCTGTACAGCGAAGTGCCCCCAAAGATCTTTGAATGATTGCCGGACAAGTTGTTTCATGACAACCGCTGTATTTTTCTGCGGAACAGGCATGTAAGACTTCAAGTAGTCAATGGTTCTCTCCCTGTCCTGTTCATGAATAACAGGAGGAATGTCGTCGTGCAGCCAGCCGCGCAGTTGATCATCTTCACGTTTACCTTGTTTCACTCCATAACCCCCTTAGCTCGTTTCCGCAGTTTCTGCAGCCCTTGGAACAGTCTCGATTTCACTGCTGGCACGGTCGTCTTCGTAATCTTTGCGATTTCTTTGGCCGTGAAGCCATGATAATATTTCAAAATCAGCGCATCCCGTTGTTTCGCAGGAAGTGACTCAAGCAGCTCCTTCACTTCGGAGCGATCGGAGAACTGTTCTTCCAGGTCCGACTCCTGATGAAGCAAGTCATGCTCGTCTGTGAGTTCAACTGAACGCCTCGTCCTCGTAACGAAATTCATCGCCCGGTTCCGCGCAATCCTGTACAGCCACGCTTTGAACGTCCCTTGCTCCTTGTAAGCAGGCAAGGCTTGTAGCATCGCTACAAACGTCTCCTGTGTCAGATCCTTCGCTTCTTCATACGGACTCCCGAGACGGTAAATATAACGGAAGATCTCATCGTAATACCGCCGTACCAGCTGCGCCATTGCGTCTTCATCCCCCTGCTGTATCGCGCTGATTAATACCGCGTCATCCTCATACATGATCTAACCTCCATACTTCTATATAACACGCCTGGGTGTGAAAAGGATTTATTTTTTTGTTTTTACTGGAATAACGGAGATCAGGGGGGCTTCATTATACTCCGAATCATTTACAGCATACGAAAAAACTGGCCTGAACAGTGGGAATGCGCTGTTCCAGCCAGTTTTGTTTTTGGTGTTCGGGTGGAGTGGGAGTTAATAGGTTGACTATTCCACAAATAACACCCGTTAGTTTAAGAAGGATTTACCTTTTATTTTTCGGTTAATTGCTTTAACGTAAGCCCCCAATTAAATAACGCATAGGCAACGCAGCACCCCGCTTGGTACGATATTCGTATCAAACAGGAGGTGCTTTCTTTGTTTTTAAACCCTTTAACGATAGTCCCCGTTTCCTTACAACCC
>JARIBI010000055.1 GCA_029257435.1 Sporosarcina sp.
TTTTCATCTTGTAAACGCTCCTTTGTATTTAGAAGTGTAAAAACTCTTAACATATGTAAACATATGCAAGTTTTGTGCCGGTTTAAAGAAGAAGTAGATAATAGGATGCTCATTTAGAAGAAAACGATATGGCTATTTTGAATACATAAATGAATTACTCTGAATAGTATTCAATACTTGCAAGAAAAACCCTTTACTATATGCAAGAGTAGTGCCGTATACAAGTTCGTCAAAAACACTTAAAAGCTAGTGTAAAAGGCAGTGTCCTATTCACATCTATTGCTTATCTAGATATCACCCTATATACAGACCCTACAAACGAACGATTATTATGACTTTAATATTATGGTTCGTATTTAAAGCGGTGTTGGAGGAATACATATCTATGAAACGTAAACTAAACCTTGCAATCTTAACAATGATGCTACTAGTAGCTTCCGCATTAGTGGGGGGGCTGCAAGTGAACGAGAAGCGAAAGCGAAGGATGATCCAGCAGAAAAACGGGTATTCGGCATTATCGGGGCGATGGTGGAAGAAGTTGAAATCCTGGTGACAAAATGGAAATTGAAAAAACTGAAACAGTAGCTGGCATGGAATTTTATAAAGGTATGCTAGACGGTGAGAATATTGTTTTGGTGCAATCAGGTGTTGGGAAAGTGAATGCGGCGGCCTGTACACAAGTGCTCGTCGATCATTTCGGTGTGGATTATTTAATTAACTCCGGTGTAGCGGGCGGCTTAAGCCCGGATGTCACGATTGGGGATTTCGTAATTTCGACTGATGCTATACAACACGATGTAGATATCACTGCATTTGGGGAAAAACCAGGTGTGATTGCTCGTATGGATACAAGTGACTTTGAAGCAGATGACACGCTAATTGAACTGGCGCAAGCTTCTACAGATGGATTAGATAGCGACATCCATATAGTTCAAGGAAGAATCGTAAGTGGTGATCAATTCATTGCAAGCTCAGAGTGAAAAGTCTTTGTAATTCCAGGAAATAAAACCTCTAGACCATCTTGACCCGCGTGAAGAAGTGCATGCAAATAATCTCCTTGATGTGCTCATTTTCGAGAATGGGGTCCAACTGTTTGATTATCTTTTTTCGAGGATGATAACTTCGTTTAAATAATCAGCCAGTACCCTTGCCGCAAGCTTTCCTGCAATGCCCCCGCCAATGATAATAGCTCTTTCCCGTTTACCCACTTTGCACGCACATCCAGTCGATAGATTATTTTTCTTTTAATACAGCACAATTTTTTAAAAAGTGATATGCATTACAAGAGTGGCGTAGCTGTGGTTTATGGGCTTTCCATCGAGGGAAGTTCCAATTACTTAATGGTATTGGTATAGCTAGAGAACGAAGATGTAAGATTACTGTCTAATGTCACCCTTAATATGCGCGAACGGGAATAATGAAGTCATCAAAGGCCCCGGGGGTATCTGGGAAGTGTTCATAGTTATCTTTAAACAGCGCATCACAAATAACATTATGTAAGCCCCCACTGAAGAAACCAGGCAAATTGCGGATCACCTTTTTCTTTGTCGCCATCACGGCAATATGCATCGCTTTATACGCCAAATCTTCGAATAGCTCTTCTTTCCCTTTATGAATATCGAATTTCAGCATCTGTCCTGAGAGTCCTTTATGGATGCCGAAGAACTCCTGTGCTTTGGAACAATCACCGGTGAACGAAAGTAAGGATTTCATTCTCCCGAATAGCGTTGTGGAAAACTCTTCCGCCGCAGGCAGAGACGTCTTTATAAGATCTTTAAGATTTTTAGATTTATAAAAGAAAGGTTCCTTTTTGGATTCCGGCTCGGAAACCTCGTCCTGACGGGCTTCTTGATCACTTGGTCCAGTGCCCGTTTACAGGTAAAATCACGTAAATGTTGGCTCCGAGGCCGCTCATGACCGGGCGTACATAATGGATGCGCTCGATGATCCCGAGTTCTTCCAACTTGCAAATCGCCCGGCGTATCGTGGAATTCGCTTTCCCCAATTTCTTTTCAATCGTTTCATGTTTCAAGTGCGCAGCCAAATACTTCACGGAATAGCAGCGGATCATTTCAAGAACAGCCCGGTCGGTTTTGTTCATCGCGTTCCAGTGAATGTCAGTATGCTGTCTGGCAGCTGCGTCCATTTCTTCTTTCGTGTTGAACTTTGCGTAGTTAGATAAGTAGTGTGTCATGTAAATTCCCCCTTTTCCCTCTATATAGAGGGAAAAGGGGGAAAGTGGACAGGGGATGAAAATAAAGTTATAGAGTAGAAGGTAATGGGGAAAGAGACATCCTTAAGACTCTGACTATTCGATGGTTCTTTTTATTGAACTTGGAAGTGTACTGATTGGATTTGGATTGCAGTGGGTTATGTTGTGGAGTCCGTGAAGACTGATGAAGAATCTGCTTTTTATTGATAAAAAATCCTGTGATAGCCTTTCCAATCACAGGATTTTTTCGTTCAAATTATCATTTGATCTTCACGTAGTTACTTGTTAGCTTTTCCAGAATAGATTCATCTACGTCGATGCCAAGTCCAGGCTGCTCACTAAGATGAACAAATGGAACTTGAATGTCTAATGCAGCAACGTCTTCACTGAACATCAGAGGTCCGACGAGCTCGTTACTTTTGATGCGTTTTTTTGCCAATGAAATATGTAAACCTGCCGATGAAGCGATGGCGGATTCTACCATAGAACCGACCTGGCACGTATACCCTGCAAGTTCGGCCTGGTGAACGAGTTGAGTTGCGGGGTAGAGGCCTCCACACTTCATTAATTTGATATTGATCATATCTACTGCACGTTTCACAGTGATTTCGTTCATTTCTACCTTGCCATGTAATCCTTCATCAATCATGACGGGAACCGTTGCTTTTTGTTTAATTTCTTTCAAACCATCTATATCTGAAGCGATGACAGGTTGTTCAATCCAATCAATCTGACACTCTTCAATGCGGTCAAGTACGTACATGGAATCCGCACTTGTTTCCCATCCTTGGTTGGCGTCTACTTTAATAGATATGTCGTACCCGACAGCTTCACGTACAGCTCGAATGCGCGCGATGTCGACCCGCTTATCGGTTCCAACCTTTAACTTCAAGATTCGAAAACCTTTCTGAACGGCCTGTTTCGCTTCTTTCGCCATTTCTTCGGGTGAAAGGATACTGATGACTTTAGGAAGTTCCAGTTGGTCGTGATAACGTCCGCCTAGCAGGTTGTACACAGGCTGGCTGGCGGCCTTTCCCATCAAGTCATAACAAGCGATATCTAGCGCGGCTTTTGCAGTCGTTGCGCCAAATATGATTTTGTTCATCTTGTCATGGATTTTTTCAATATCGAACGGGTTTTCGTTCAAAATGGCTGGGGCCAGCATCTTTTCAAGCACAGCAAACGTACCTTCCCAAGTTTCCCCCGTGACGTGTTCGTCAGGTGTGCCTTCTCCATAACCGACCAGTCCGTTATCCGTTGTCACTTTCACTACTATGGATGGCATGTCTTGATACGTATGGTAGCTGATGATGAAAGGGGTGATGAGTGGCAGCCGAATAGCATAGACCTCTACAGTTGTGATTTTCATGCGTTTGCCTCCTTCAAGTAGTCTACTAAGCTTTTTGTGAATAACTCAATCCCAATCGAAATCATGTCTTCGTCAATATCGAACCGAGGATGATGGTGACCGTATGGGGAAGCTTCACTCCCGATTCCAATAAATATATAGGAAGAAGGAATTTCAGTGGAATAGTATGCGAAGTCTTCGCTTCCCATAATCCCATCAATACGTTGGACGTTCTCTATACCGAATACATCCTGAGCTTGGGCTTCCATAAACTTTGTAAGCTTTGCGTCATTGAATAGAGGTGGATCTCCATGGGTGTATTCCAATTCATAAGATGCACCATGAGCTTGGCAAATCCCGTCAACAATGGACTCCATTCGGCGACGTATCTCTTTTGACGTTTCCGTGTTGAAATATCTTACGGTTCCAGATGCCATTGCAGTATCAGGAATAATATTGTAATTTGAGCCGGAATGCAGCTCCCCGATACTCACAACGGCTTCATCACTAGGAGTAAGGCTTCTGCTTACTATGGATTGAAGGGATGTAATAATCGTTGAAATGATTAAGGTAGGGTCAATTGTTTGTTGCGGCATTGACCCGTGACCGCCCTTTCCTTTAATGGTGATGGAGAAGCGATCCGCACCAGCCATAGTCGGGCCTTCTCGAACTCCTATAATCCCGGATGGAATCGGCTGCCACAAATGATAGCCAAAGATTGCGTCCACACCATCTAATAGATTTGCTGCAACTAGCTCTGTTGCACCGCCCGGCAGCTCCTCCTCAGCGTGTTGGAACACTAACAAAATCGTTCCGTGTATGTCCTCTTTTTTCTCCGATAAAATCTTAGCAATCCCTAACAGAATTGCCATATGTCCATCGTGTCCGCAGGCATGCATAACGTTTACGTTTTTAGAAGAAAAAGGTAAGCCTGTTTCTTCTTTGATAGGCAGTGCATCCATGTCAGATCGAACTCCGATCACTTTTCCTTCGTGCTGTCCTTTAATGACCCCGATGACATCTTTTCCTGTCAATGAATACGTGTCAATTCCCATTTGTTCAAGCTGCTGTTTTACATAGGCTTTCGTTTCGTGTTCTTTATGGGATAGTTCCGGATGTTGATGTAGATAACGCCGCTGTTCAATAGCCCAGTCGACCAATTCTGTTGTTGGTTTCAATGTGTTGCACCTCCGTGGAATTTATGAAAAATGAATTAGGTGAGCGATTGTCACAAAAATCGCCCCTAACGTATAGTGAATCAAAATAAGCGGGAAAATCCATTTCACCCATTTAGACCAAGGGACTCTGGCAAGTGCGAGACCCGCCATGAAATAACCGGACGTCGGACTGAAAATATTGGAGATTCCATCTCCGAATTGGAAAGCGAGCACAGAGGTTTGGCGTGTTACTCCGACTAAGTCTGAAAGCGGTGCCATAATAGGCATTGTCAATGCGGCCTGACCACTTCCGGAAGGAACGATGAAATTTAGTGCGCATTGGACGACATACATTCCAAATGCTGCTAGGACGGATGGAAGGTTTCCAATCACCGAAGAAAAGCCGTACAGGACAGTATCCATGATCCCGCCTTCTTGTAAGACGACTAAGATTGCATTGGCAACTCCAACAACAAGTGCGCCCATTACTAGTACCCGGCATCCTTCTATGAAAGCTTCAGCAATTGAATCGAAGTTCATCTTTGCAACTATCCCCATCGCAATTCCCATTAATAAAAAAAGACCCGCAATTTCAGTTAAATACCATTCGAACTTAATGACGCCGACTGCAAGTCCAACGAGGGCAGCGAGTAAAATAAGAAAAATAATCTTGTGACGTGTTGTCATTTCTTCCAATTTAGCATTGCTATCAGATTCTTGCTCTGTACCATACATGACGCTTTTGGTGGGATCTTCCTTTACCTTTTTCGCATAGCGCATAACATACCAAATACTGACGCTTAGGAAAATCACCCATAAAACAATTCTAAAACCAAGGCCAGAGAAGATTGGGATTTCGGCAATTCCCTGGGCAACCCCAACTGTAAACGGGTTCATAAATGCTGCTGTGAATCCTGCTGAAGTTCCAAGTAAAACAATTGCGGCCCCAACCATAGAATCATAGCCAATCAATGCCATCAGAGGAACCAGAATGGTGATGTAAGGAATGGTTTCTTCAGCTAATCCAAGCATCGCGCCAGAAAGAGCAAAGAATGTCATCAAAATAGGAATTAACCAGTATTCTTTTCCAGCCATCTTTTTGGAAATGGTACCGATTGCTCCTGAGATAGCTCCGGTGGCATGAAGGATTCCAAACGAACCGCCAACAATGAAAATATAAAAGATGATTCCAGCCGAATTGAGCATCCCTTTATGTATAGATTGAAAGATGCCTAAAAAACTAGTAGGTGTCGAATCTACCTTGTGATACGTTCCATCTACCACGATGGTGCGATTGTTTTCATCCACTACTGAATCATACTGGCCGGCAGGGACGATATATGTGGCAATCGAGGCGATAATGATTACGGAAAACAAAATAACAAAGACGTGAGGTACTCTGAATTTCTTCTTCTTTTTCATCTTCTCTGTCTGTTCCATGGGATTCCCCCTATTAAATTATTGGGCGTCGCTATACGGACGCTAACTTAAATGTATTGTACTGTCGGAGTTAATAGAAGTCAATGAGTATTTAGATTATTTTTAATATAGGGCATCTTTCAAATGGTGTTCTGAAAGAACTCCCATGGAGCTTTTTCATAAAGTATGGAAACTTAGTGGATAGAATAGAAAAAAACTACAGGAGTCATGTCTAAAAGGACAGTGACTATCCATAGTTTTTTAGTGGTTATTGGGGCAGGTCCAGTCTGTAGACTGATCGCGGCCGACCGTTTTGATGGGGATGTTCTTCCCCGATGACTCGTAGCCAGCCAGCATCCATATACTTTTTTAACATTCTTTCTGCGCTTCGTCTGGTAATCCCGAAATAATCTCCGATGTCTCCGGAAGTAATCCGATTGACAGGTCTGGACTTCAAAAACTGCATCATCTTAATCATGTTTGGAACACTGACTTTAACCGTTTTTGCCAGGTGAATGACGTGTTCATCTTCTGTAGAGAGAACTTGGTTGTCCATTTCTACTTGAGGATTAATGACCGTTTTGTCTTCAGTTACCACGATGAAATAATGATCCTGCACCTTTTCAGCGAAAGTAAGTGCGATCGCGGCGTTTTTCTTTGCTTCTACAATTGTCATCCCAAATCCGGTACCAATATGGATTATGATTGATAAATCACTAGCGAGGGTGAGTAGTGGGGCTATTAGGCTGGAATTTTCCATTAAAAATTCAACGCTTCCTTTCGTACTGAAAGATTCGAAAGAAGCTGGGCCCACTTTTTGCAAAGAGCCGTTAATTTGTTTGGCTATTCTTTGTAACCCTATAACTACAGGTTCTAGTTGTTCCTGAGATAGTTCAATGTGGTCGTGATGAGTGATAGAAATTGTGCTAACTGCAACTTGAGATAATTGTGTTTTTAATAAGACACCTGCTTGCTTAGCTTTATTCAGTGTATCTACTATCGTTTTCTCAGCATCCACCATTCGCAGGCAAGGAATCCCAAGTTTGACTAATTGATCGTATATGGCATGAATGCTTGTTATTGCAAAATTGGTCTTTCCAGAGTTCCATAAATCTACATGGAATTGAAGGAGAGGGGCTGACTCGAAAACTTGAGTACGCTCCGTTTTAATCCATGAGAAATCCTTTACGTAGGTTGGTTTAGGAGTGATCTGCAATTGTTCAATAATGATATCTAGTTTATTCCTGTCAGGTAAATCGATGGATACTCGATCCAAGCTAGTCAGTTTGTGGTGAATAACGGATAGCAGTGTTAAGGATACGTTTAGTTCGTTATCTTCGATATAGACTGCGGGTTTATCGAACTGTTCTAATAGATTTTCGGCGTGTACGTAGGAAAGTATTCCCGAGAATAAATAAACGTCACAATGAGTTGCTTGCGGCAGCAATCCATCGATATCAGCAACAGAGTCATAAAGAAATGGATGAATGTCAATACCATCTATCCGATGCCCATGTTGTTGAACTAAATTGATGGTCTCTTCTGACCCGAACATAGCAATTTTAATCACTTCGCACACCTCCAAGTAGACAATTACGCGCTTCTGAATGAGTGAGCGCAACGAGGATATCTCGCTCGATTATCTCTCATTGTACATGGATTTTAAATAGCAAGTGAACTTTTCATATGATCTGTGAGTTTAAAATAGCTGCTCTATGCCAGAATGAGATTGATAAAATAAAAGTTATGCAGATAAACTTGAGATTACGAACGAGTTAACTGATAATTAAGCAACTATTCATTTCTAAAGGAGTGAGACGATGTTAGCCAAAATCGAAATGGATTTATACAAAGCGAATAAGCTGTTGGCAATTAATAAGATGCTGACGGAGTCTTTGCAGCTGGACGAAATTTTGCACAATGTGATTCAGGCGGCTTGTGAACTCGTGGAAGTGGCAGATGTAATTATTATCTATTTGTATGATGAAGAAACGAAGATACTTCGGTTTGCGAAAGGAGAAGGCGTTCACGAAGAGGCGTTGGCGCATGTTGTGTTTGCTGAAGGGGAGTCAATTACGGGGAAAGTGTTCGTTCATCGACAGGCGAAGTTGTTTACAACGCGTGAGGAAATTGAAGAGCATATGGAAAATATGACGGAGCAGAATGCTCGTCATTATTATGAAGGAGTGCATCAGCGACAAGTGAAGAGCACGTTTTGTGTGCCCATTTTAAACAAAGACCGCTGTTTAGGCGTAGTCGTTGTTAATAATTATAAACAAGATAGCATTTTTACTGCGGAAGATATGAACGTAATTGAAGTTGTGGCGGGGCAGAGTGCAATTGCGATCGATAACGCGAAAGTGTATGAGCATCTGCAGCAAAAAAATACATTGCTGGAGAAATCGATTTCGATCCATAACACGTTCTATCAAGTGATTCTCGAAGGACGCGGGATAGAAACAGTTCTATCGTTACTTGAAAAGATGATTGGCTCTGAGGTCAGTTATCATAGCTACCTGGAGGGAATGAAGGAGGGACACTTCTTCCCTATCCGAAGAGGTGTCGATACGTTAGGGTTTCTTTCTTTCCTACAGCCGTTTGAGCAGTTTAATGAAATGGAGAAGATTACAATCGAACAGGCAAGTTTGTCGATTGCGCTGGAATTGATTAAAGAAAATGCGTTGTATGAGAAAGAAATTCATTTCAGAGAACAAGTGTTTAATCATTTGTTGGAAGGGATAAGCGGCAGGGAATTGGATGCGGCCCTCCACTATGTGAATTGGCAGACCGATACGCTTGTGCAGTGTTTGATAATTGAAGGGGATCAGAAGCCTTTGTGGGAAGTCGATCACTTAGTCGACAAGGAACGTTTGATAAAGTCTGTGGAGCAAAAATTGCAAGTCAAACAAGTAGCTCCTTTAATCTTTGCGCGTGCGTTTCAATTAATTGTTATCCTCCCGACAAGTTCGGAACAACCCGCACAAGAGCTGCTTAGAAGCATCCGACAAATATGGCCAGATGGCGCAGACAACATATATGGGATTGGCCGGGAAACGACGATTCAGGAATTGTCCGTCTCGTACAAAGAAGCGACGCAATCTGTTAGATATGCAAAGCGCTATAAAATTCCAGTTGTCGAGTATTCTATGCTCGGTTTGGAGCGTTTGCTTTATGAAGTGGACCAAGAACTGCTGGAACGGTTTATGAAGGATAAGCTGCATCGACTGCAAACGGCGGACCCGACGTTAATATAGACAGTGAAGCTGTTCAGCCAATCGAATAGAAATCAGAAGCAGACGGCGAAAGAATTACATGTGCACCCGAACACGTTGTATTACCGCTTAAGGAAGGCGGAAGAGTTGTTAGGAATCGACTTCTCGAATGAAAAAGAGTGGATGGATTTTGTCATTGCATTCCAAATCTATGTTGAGCTCCACGAAAAGTGAGGACGATATTTGTGCGCCTCCACATATAACTATTCTATATATTGATTTATCATAATAGATAGTTTGTTTGGAAGGGGATGTATAGGTGAGTTCAACTTATCATAATTATATTAATGGGGGATGGATTTCGTCGAATACGATCGAAACGTATGCGAGCCTGAACCCGGCGAATCAAGAAGTTTTAGGATACTTTCAAAAGTCGAATGAAGACGATGTAGAGCGAGCAATCCAAGCTGCGGAAGATGCGTTTCCGAGTTGGGCGAATACAGCTGCGCCGACTCGCGGTGATGTGCTGTTTAAGCTAATTCAGCTATTGGGAGAGCAGCAACAAGAGTTGGCGACGATAATAACAAAAGAAGTCGGAAAATCATTCCGTGAAGCGAATGGGGAAGTTCGGAAAACGATTGAAGCGATGAAACAATTTAGTGGAGAAGCAACCCGGATGACAGGAGAAACGGTTCCGTCGCACGATTCGGGGATTTTTGCATATACAATTCGTGAGCCGCTTGGCGTTGTCGGGGTGATTGCACCATACAATTTTCCACTTGGTATTGGGATCTGGAAGATCGCCCCTGCGATTATCGCAGGCAATACGGTGATTTTTAAGCCAGCGAGTAATACGTCTTTAATCAGTATTAAAATTATGGAGTTGTTTGAACAGGCGGGTGTTCCTGCAGGTGTTATTAATATGGTAACAGGACCTGGCGGTGTGATTGGGAACGCAATTGGCAGTCATGAAAAGATCAAAGCAGTGTCGTTTACTGGATCTACGCAAGTCGGGCTTGCGCTAGGCAAAGCGGTGAGCGAGCGAGGGGCCAAGATGCAGGCGGAAATGGGCGGAAAGAACCCATCGATTGTGTTGGAGGATGCCAATCTCGATGAAACCGTAGAGAACCTGGTCATTAGTGGATTCTTGGATAATGGGCAGCGTTGTACAGGTACGAGTCGCTTGATTGTTCTGCGTTCCATTGCGGACGAATTGACGAAGAAACTTGTGGCGCGTGCACAGAAATTGAAGATTGCGGACGGTTTTGCTGATGGTGTAGACAACGGACCTGTTGTCGATGACGGTCAGTTGAATACGTATTTGCATTACGTCAAATCAGCAATTGATGAAGGTGCAACACTGGAATGTGGCGGTAAGCAGTTAACAGAAAATGGATTAGATAAAGGTTACTTTGTGGCACCGACGTTATTCAGTGGTGTGACACAAGAAATGACCATTTTTAAAGAAGAAATCTTTGGTCCGGTTATGGCAATGACCGTCGTCGATACGTATGAAGAAGCTTTGGAAGTGGCCAATGAAAGTGAATTCGGATTGTCTTCGACGATCTATACGAATGATTTAAAGAAGGCGTTTCATTTCATCCGTAATATCGAATCGGGTGTAACACATGTAAATATCCCATCCAATTATTTTGAGAATCAATATCCGTTTGGCGGAAAAAAGGCGTCTAGTATCGGTCCGCGTGAGCAAGGTTCCACAACATTGGACTTCTGGACGGATTATAAAACGGTCTATATCCGACCGTAATAACGGTGCGATCAATCAAACAGTTCGAAACGATTGGAGGGGAAATCATGCAAACGATTGGTGTTGTGGGATGCGGACTGATGGGGTACGGTATCGCAACAAACTTAGTCCATAAAGGATATGAAGTGACGGTCTTCGATACAAATCCAGAAGCGGTACAACGAGTTGTAACCGAAGGAGCGGCTGGTGCAGCTTCAGTTCCGGAGTTAGCGAATTTGAGTGATGTGCTAATTTTGTCGCTGCCATCGACTGATTTAGTTCAGAACGTTTTACTGGAAGGGCGTGATGGAGCGTTACACCATTTGAAGGCTGGAAGTGCTGTGCTCGATATGAGTACGAATGACGTCGTGCGAACTAGGATTTTAGAGGAAGCTGCGGATGTTGTCGGGATTTCGTACTTTGACTGTCCAGTGAGCGGCGGACCGGCCGGTGCAAGTTCGGGATCCCTCACTATTATGGTAGGCGGAAGTGAGGAAAAGTTCCCTCACGTATCCTCAGTACTTGAGGCGATGGGGGGACACGTTGAATATATGGGGCCAAGCGGATCAGGCCAAATCGTCAAGTTATGTAACAACATGGTGGTCGGCGGAATCATTTCCTTGTTAGGCGAAGCGCTGTTAACTGGAGAGCGTGCAGGGATGTCGAAAGAAAAGTTAGCAGAACTGTTCCAAAAAGGATCGGGGCAAACGAAAGTGATGGACGTATTTGGAACGAATATCATTCATGAAACGTTTGACGATGTCACGTTTTCTCTATCGAATATGTTGAAGGATTTAACACTCTATCGGAACTTAGCTGACAGCGAAGGCGTTCCGACTGAAATTAGTGATGCAGCGTATGAATTGTTTACTCGTGCGAGTGCAGGAGGCGCAGGGCACAGAGATTCAACTGCGGTGGCGGAATTGATTGCACATGAAATCCACAGTTGAGTTAGGAGAACGAAGGGACTTCATAAAGGGGGGATTCGGATGAATGAATATGAAAATTCACTTGCCGGAATTTGGAAAGATTGGCGGCTGCATGCAATTGTGCTCGGGATTGTCATTGTTACTGAACTAATTGGAACGTTTAAGATTCCTGTAGGACCTGGTGTAATTCTGTTGCTGCCGATGCTGTATGCACTCGTGATCGGGTTGGGACTCTATTTCACGCCGGTTGTTAAAGAGAAACAGTCGAAAAATGCAGAACCGCTTATCGTGCTTGGTGTTGCATTATTGCTTGCAAAATTGGAGTGATCATTGGACCGTCCTTACCCGAAGTAATCACTGCAGGTCCTGCTCTTCTTTTACAGGAACTTGGGAACTTAGGAACAATTCTTATCGCTCTGCCAGTCGCGATCTGGTTAGGGATGAAGCGTGAAGCGGTCGGAATGACGCACTCCATTGGCCGTGAACCGAACGTCGGTCTCATAATGGATAAATTCGGCATCAACTCCCCGGAAGGACGCGGTGTTATGGCGATGTACATTTTTGGTACAGTGTTCGGTGCGGTGTTCCTTGGACTCATCTCGGGATTACTGGCGACACTCACTCCGCTAAGTCCGCTTTCGTTCGCGATGGCGTCGGGAGTCGGAAGTGGAAGTATGATGGCGGCAGCCAGTGGATCTCTCATTGCGGCTTTCCCTGAACTCGAATCACAGATTGTTGCGTTTTCTGGAGCGAGTAACTTGCTTTCCCTGTCTACAGGTCTGTGGGTAAGTATCTTCATCGGACTGCCGTTAACTGAAAAAATCTATGCACGCATGACTCGAAATAAGGAGGGCTACTGATGCTAAAAAACATTCAAGAATGGGTATTGTTACTTGGGATTTTTGGCATCACCTCCTTAGTTGGGAATTGGGCAGGGTATGATATCTTACCGCTCGCCGCCGTTCCAGGAATGATTATGCTTATTGTGATTTGTTTAGCAGGATTCATCCTAAAAGAGCTGATTCCAGTGAATTTCCCAAGCATCGCGTACATCTCGATTATTGGAGTTATCGTGTCGATGCCATGGTTCCCAGGTTCAGAGAAGGTAGTGGAGTGGACAACAGAAGTACAGCTACTGGCACTTGCAACACCAATTTTAGCGTATGCTGGAATTGCAATTGGTCGTTCATGGACGGATTTTGTAAAGCTCGGATGGAAAACGATTGTCGTCGCAGCACTTGTGATGCTCGGAACTTTCCTCGGGTCTGCAGTCATTGCTGAAATCATTCTCCGATTCCAAGGAATTATTTAACTTCATATGAACGCACACAACCTGCTTCCGCGAACCTTGCGGGCGGGTTTTTCTCTGAATTCACGAAAAAGAAACGAGTAGAAAGACGTTTAAGGAAAATATGAATCGAATTCATGATATAGTCAGTCTATTAATGTTTTTCAAAAGAGGAGTGTCGCCGATGTCTTCATCGATGAACGTATTTGCAAAACTAACAGCGGGGTATGACGAATCCCTATCA
>JARIBI010000202.1 GCA_029257435.1 Sporosarcina sp.
TAGATCCCAAATTAGCCCCAGACAATAAAATAACTCCGAGTGCTACAACAAATGTGGAACCTAACAATAAGTATGGCAAACTTTGTGTCAGCCACTTCGCTTGGGTGATGCGAAATGCCACATAAAACGTTGTTCCAATGAGAAGTGGGACAGCAACTGAAAGGATAGTTTGCAGATTGGAACGCAAAATTAATTGTGCAATGAGACCAAGCCCCCCGCCAATTGCAAAACCGATATACAAAATATGATTCTTCCGGATCCAGTCCGCGAGTTTTAACTGATTGATCGTCATAGTGTCCTCCCAGGATTCATATTTCTTCCATTCTATTAATACTATTATGCCATGTTAACCGATTGTTCGGAATAGTTATTTAGACACATAAAAACCGACGAATAACCATTCGCCGGTCAGTTTACTTATTGTTTTGTATCATAGAATGTACCGTCACGGGCAACTTTGCTGTAAGGATTGACATAGTTACGAACGCCATCTTTTTTCGTCTGCGAAGAGGACAGATCTTTGCGGATGGCAGTGAGATAACTTTCCAACTTCGGCGCAACTTTAGGCTCGATTGCAATTAATTCCTGACAAAACAATTCTTCTTCAGCAGAAAAAGGCGGATGGACTTTTGGCTGCAATTGTTCACGTTCATCTAAAATACTTTCAATGGTCACAATCATTTCTTCTCGATGTTCATCGTCAGTTGCAATCGGTAACGCAAGAAGTCGTTCAGTGGCTTGCTTCCATTGAAGCAACTCCGGCCGAATCATATCTCACTCACATTGCCATATTGCTTCTGGCGATTGAGCTGAATGACTTGCTTCCACGTATCCCGGAACTCGGTCATGATTCCCGCAGCTTCGTCAAATAACGCACTATCATTCTTTATGTTGCCATCAATCAGACGGCTGTTCGCGAATTCATACAACACAAGCATGTCTTTAGCAGCTGGGAATGCAGACACATCCAGCGTCAACATCAGTTCAGAAATGATAGCCTGTGCTTTTTGCACTGCAACATTCTTGTCTTCGATGTTGTTCACTTCTATAGCTCTTTTCGCTTGTTGAATAAACTTCAAACATCCGTTATAAAGCATTAATGTCAATTCCCCAGGCGTCGATGTAGTGACAGTGTTATTTTTGTACGTAGCGTACGGATTATGCATGACCATTTAAATGACTCTCCTTTTGTATTGCTTGTTTCAATTACATTCCTCCGCCAAGTGAACTCATCAAACTAGCTGATTGAGCATTCGCGCGTTGAATCGCATTTTCCATGGCATTGAACTGTTTCCAGTAACGAGTTTCAGACATTTGCAGGCGCGTTTCAAACCGTTCGATTTGCTTGTTCATATTATCAAGCGTACGGCCTAGGCTAAAGGCTTTGTTCGTATCACCTAGTTTACCAGCACTCTTTTGAATGTTCTTTTGAGTTGCATCAACTTCAGCACGGAGTTGGCGTGCGATCCCTGTATCTTTGGCACTTTTCCCATCGCTATTGAATAACTTTTCAACGCCTTGAGGATTTTGAGAAATCGCTTCTTTTAGTTTTTTCTCGTCGATTACTAATTTACCATTGTCTAAATAGTTATTGGAAGTCTTTATACCAATATCACTTAGACTAATTTTCGTACCATCTCCAAGCTCAACTGGGTTGGTCATGATGTTACGTAATTTAGTCAACATACTCTTTAATTCAGGGTCATTACGAAGAGTACCGCTCATTGCCTTTTCTTCCCATAGTTCAACTTCTTTATCGGACAGTTCTTTCTTTTCTTCCGCAGAAAGTGGTTGGAATGAACGGTAAACAGGTTCACGAATTTTCTTATTCAGGTCTTCGATTAATTTGTTGTAGTCGTCAACGAATCCTTTGATGTTGTCGAATACTTTTTCAGTGTCGGTCGTGGCGTTGAATGTGACAGGTTTATCGATTTCACTTTTTCCTTTAAGTGTAATTTCCATACCATCTAAATCAAATGTGTTAGATGAGCGTTGAATATCTAAACCATTATATTTAATTTTCGCATCTTGACCACCTGTATTGGTGGTTAAACTATCAATTTCAATACCCATTGTTCCTGCTATACCTACACCTGTAGCCCCATTAGAAATTTGAATCTCTCCAGCGCCACTGTTTTTAGCTGTAAAGCCAATATTTCCTGTTTGATCGTCATAAAAAGCACGTACATTAGATTTTTCATTTATTTTTTTTATAATATCTTTTGTTGTATCGCCAGCTTCAAATACAATTTCAATTCCCTTTGCATCTGAATCACCAGGCGCTTTTATATTTATAGAGGATTGACTGCCTAGTACTAAATTTTTGTTTGCAATATTCCCACCGTTAACAGTAGCATTTTTTGCAAGTTGTGTTACCTCTATAGTCCCTGAAAAGTCTGCTGAATTTCCTTTCGATACGATATCAACAACGCTAGGATCTGAAACAGTAACATTTTTCTGCGTAAAGTTCTTCGACAAAATCGAGTTATCGAAAAGCTTTGTACTGTAGTCTTTCAAATTACGATTAGCTGTACGATAATCGTTTAATTGCCATTCAAAGTATTGTTTCTTCTGGGTCAGTTTATCGAGCGGAATACGCTCTGCTTTCATTAGATCTTTTACAATCGATTCAGTATCAATACCACTCGCCAGTCCGCCAATTCTCATATACAATCACTCCTTAGATTTTACGGTCGATCATCAGTCCTAGAAACTTTTTCATTTCCGCGTGCATGTCCATCAGTTTTTTGGATGGGATTTCTTTGATAACTTCGTCGGTTTTGGAGTCCACAATCGTCACATAGTATTCGTGCAATTCGTCGTGCATTTTAAACCGCAACTGCGTGTCTACGCTTTCTAGAAACTTATTCATGCCTGCTGTGAGTTCTTTCGCTTCTTTTACAGGTAAATCGCGTTCTCTAGATGCTTGCTGCTGTGCTTGGTCATTAATGGCTTCAACTTTTGTC
>JARIBI010000201.1 GCA_029257435.1 Sporosarcina sp.
AAGCTTGGCTATCCAACAAATAACTTTCACAGTTCATTCCAATTCAGCTCCTATAACTGTTTAATAGTTCCATTATACGACATATTTTGTATTTAGAATAGTGTGAAAATAAAACTATTTGTCGACATAATTCGACAAATGTTTGGGTAGTTTGAGCTGTGACCATCCAACAATCTCATTTCTTCTATCGTGTTATTTAAATTAAAGGTGAGTTAAACAATGGTAACTAAAATTGTATAGGAAGTGGTAAGTTCACGGCTTAATAAACTGGATCTTTAAAAGAAAATCAGTTATAAGTAGAAATGAATTTTTGAATCACGAGCTTAATCTGTTTCACGAACTGACTGCAGGGTAAATAAGTGAAAAAAGGAAGTGTCACCTCATGGCATTCGACTACGATCTCGACTATAAAAATCTCGATCTTCGCAAACAACCTGAATTATATAAAGTTGGTAAAGGAGAGCAAGGCGTGTTGCTCGTGGAACCTTACAAAAGTGAGATTTTGCCGTTTTGGAGATTTAAGACACCTGTGATTGCCCAAGAATCTGCGGACAAGATCTGTGAATTGTTTGAGGCCTACCGAGAAAACGATGACTTTGTTGGGATGGACATGGCACGGAAGTTCATCCAGATGGGGTATACTCGCGCACGCAGGTATACGAATTATAAAGGCGGACGGAAGTATAATGAAGATGGATCGGTGAAAGCGCGTCAAATTGATGAAGAGAAAGCGAAGTCTGCAGCGATTTTTAAAGAACGCTGGGATGAAATACGAAATGATGAGGATTATTTGAAACGCAAGAAAGCTCATCAGAAAGCGTATGGATGAGGCAGTGGGATTCCTTGCTCAGAACGATGCATAACTTCTGGAACACCAAGCATAAGATAGCATGAATAGTTTATTTGAAACCGTTTTCAAAAAACTCTTTACATAGCTTTGCAAACCCTGTATAGTTTCGAATAGTTATAATATTATAACCTAACAGACAGAGGTGGGATGAATGAAAATCGATAAAACGGCCACGACTCCTCTATACGCTCAAGTTGAAGTCACTTTGGAAGAAAAGATTATGTCGGGTCAATGGGATGAAGGGTATCAGATCCCGACAGAAACTGAGTTGGCCAAATTACTGGAAGTGAGCAACATCACGATTAAACGCGCTATCATGAACCTTGTTGATAAAGGGATGCTTATTCGCCAGCGAGGTCGCGGAACGTTTGTGACTGGGCAGCAGACAGAGAAGAATATTCATAAGTCTGAGTTTATCAAAATGGATGAACAAGTGAGCAGCGTCCATGATTTACTTTCGAGTGGAAGTCATGGAACGTATCCAAATGTTGCGAAAAGGTTAGGGAAATCCACGGATGCTGAATTTGTTTATTTGGAGCGGATTGGTTATGAGGAAGGCGAGACAGTTTCTTTGGAGTATACCTATATTCCACAAGACATCTGGCCAGAAAACGAGCCGATTATTAACAAAGACGTATTCATATATGATGTTTTGAAAAAGACTTGCGGTGTTACTCTTAAACGATCTAAAAACTACTTCTCTGGTGCAGTTGCAAATGAGAAGGAAGTGAAATTACTTGGAGTCCGTCCGAATACCCCTCTATTTGTATGGGAGCGAATTACGTTTTCAGATGAAGGAGAGGGTGTTGAATACTCTAAATTCGTCATGAAACAGGATAAAGAGAAGTATTACATGGAACTGGAACTCACATAACGAGTAAAAACTGTGCTTGGCATGGTTTTCTCTAACATTAAAAGTTATAACATTATAATTTATTAGACGATTATAACGTTCGGTTACAATTGACGGAATAGTCAGACATTATAGAGCGAGGGGAATGGTTGGGAAATGGAAAAGGGGAGAAAGAAGTGGAAGGTGAAACCGCCTACAACCACAGCTTTGCTTATGTTCATGATTGTACTTGTGGCGATGCTTACGTATGTCATACCTGCAGGTCAATTTGATCGTGCAATGGATGAAAAAACTGGACGGGAATTGATTGTTGCAGACAGTTTCAGCTATACAGAGCAATCACCCGTTGGAATTGGGGGTATTCTTTCATCAGTATTTGGCGGGATTGTCGGGGCTGCTGAAATTATTGCATTTGTGCTAATCGTTGGCGGTGTTTTTGGAGTGATTGTAAAAAGCGGTGCCATTAATGCGGCACTGGCCAGACTTATTCATCGATTAAAAGGCAGAGAATCCATTTTTATCATCATTGCGATGACAGCGTTTGCAATCGGCGGTGCGACGTTCGGAATGGCGGAAGAGACGCTGCCTTTTGTTGCAATTGTGCTAGCTGCGACAATCGCGATGGGGTATGACCGAATCATTGCCGTTTCAATTGTTGTGGTAGGAGTGTATGCAGGGTACTCAGCAGGGCCGTTGAATCCGTTTAACGTAGGGATAGCCCAAGGAATTGCCGAGCTTCCTTTGTTTTCAGGGATCGGATTGCGTTCAGTAATGATGGTTGGCGGATTGATCATCGCGATTCATCACACATTGAGATACGCGAAAAAAGTGAAAATGGATCCCAAAACCAGTTTGCTTGTGAATGAAAAGGAAATCGAAACAGATAGCTCACTGTTAGACGATCTGACTATGACAAGGCTACACAAATGGATTATGGCTGTTCTAGGCTTATCTCTAGTAGCACTCGTATTTGGTGTTTTGAAATATGGCTGGTATTTAGGTGAAATCTCTGCGCTTATGCTGCTTATGGGAATTGTCATTGGAATGATTGCGTTCAAAGGGAGCTTTAACCAGTTCACGGATGAATTCATGAAAGGTGCAGCTGAGATGACAGCGGCCGCATTAATTATCGGGCTATCCAGGGCGATCCTCGTTGTTATGGAAGAGGGCCAAATCATTGATACATTGGTGTACGCAGTTTCAGTTCCGCTTAGCAGTCTTCACAGTGTCTTTGCGGCATGGGGCATGTATATCTCTCAAGGGCTCATCAATTTCATCATCCCGTCATCTACCGGGCAAGCGGCAGTGGTCATGCCGATTATGTCTTCAATCAGTGATGTCATCGGAATTAATCGCCAAATAGCTGTTCAGGCATTTCAGTCAGGTGATGGCTATTGGAACATGATTACACCGACACACCCTGTACTGATGGCTGCACTTGGAATCGCCGCAGTACCTTTCGGAAAATGGGTTCGGTTCGCAGGCCCGCTCGTTTTTAAATGGACGATTTGGACGATGATTATATTGGCAGTGGGGGTTTGGATTGACTGGGGACCATTCTAATGAAATAAAACATTATAACATTATAAACAAATAGATAAACCATACAACTAGGAGTGATGACAGATGGGTAAAATGCTGAAATGGACGATTATTGGTGGAGGAAATGGCGGACAGACGACAGCTGGACATTTAGGAATGATGGGGTTTGAGGTCACGATTTACGATATTTTTGAAGAAACGATAAATGCAATCAAAGAACAAGGCGGCGTTTACCTTCAAGATGCGTTAACGGGATTCGGTAAAGTCGCTTGTGCAACAACGAGTATGGAAGAGGCGCTGAAAGACGCAGACATCGTATTTGTGACGGTACCTGCAACAGCCCATGCATCGGTCGCAAAATCATGTGCGCCGTATTTGAAAGACGGTCAAATTGTCATTTTGAATCCTGCCGCGTCGTTCGGATCGCTCGTTTTCCGGAAAACACTGGATGATGAAGGGTGCAAAGCTGATGTGATATTAGGAGAGACCAACACATTGCTTTACGGCTGCCGCATTATTAAGCCGGGCACCACGCAAGTGTTTGGATTAAAGAATCGTATTTTAACCGCTGCGCTGCCCGCAACGGAAACGGCTAGAGTCGTAGAAACACTTCAAACTGCATTCCCGCAATTTGAAGCATGTGAAAGTATCCTTGTTACAAGTTTTGATAATACAAATCCAATTTTACATCCAGCAACAACACTATTTAATACAGGATTCATTGAATCGGAGCAGGATTGGAGATTCTACGTGGATGGATTTACACCGAGCATTGGACGTTATGTTGAAAAGATGGATGCAGAACGGATTGCAATCGGCAAAGTGTTTGGGTTGGAATTGCTATCGTGCATGCAGCAGATGGAAGTTGAGTACGATGTGTTCAAAGATACGTTGGCGGAATCTGTTAGCAGTAATCCTGTTTATCAAGACATTGGCGGACAGAAGACGCTGGAAACCCGCTATTTAACCGAAGATATTCCAATGGGGTTGGTTCCATTCATTGAGCTTGGAAAGATGGTAAACCTTCCTACCATCCATATGGAAACAGCTGCAACTATGGGGCAATTGCTGTTGGACCGCAGTTTAATGGAAGGTGCGCGGACGCTCGAAAACTTGGGAGTGAAAGGAATGTCTGTGGATGAATTCTTGGAATTTGTTCAAACTGGACGTAAGTGATTGTAGAGATTTAGCAGCGTATGAATGTTTTTCGAGATAGGTTATCTGAATCTCTTTAGGGGGAATAGTACATGTAACAAGTACCCCTAAAAGGAGGAAACCACATGCATGCGTTTAACAAGGCTATGCTTATTTATAATGAGCATGCTGGGGATGATGACGTGGAAGCGAAACTTGCAGCAGTTGTACCAGTACTTGGGCGAGCGGTGAAAGAGCTGACGATTAGTAAACCCGATAATCCGGAAGAAACCCGCCGTCTATGTGAAACTTCAGGTGACATGGAATTGATTGTCATCATGGGCGGCGATGGGACGGTTCATCAATGTATAGACGCTATTTCGAAACTAGACGTGCGTCCGCTGCTTGCGATATTACCGGGAGGGACGTCGAATGATTTTACGCGAACGTTGGGCATTCCTCAAAACTTGAGAGATGCTGCTGAAGCCCTGCTCGCTGGGGAAATCCGTGCAATCGATGTAGGAAGAGAAGGAGATCAGCATTTCATTAACTTTTGGGGGATCGGACTCGTTGCGGACACTTCTGAAAATGTGGATGATGGGCAAAAAAAGAGTTTCGGTCCGCTGAGTTATATGGCCAGTACGATACGAACGATGCGTGAAGCAGAGAGTTTTCCGTATCATATTGTTTCGGATGGACTCGACTTGCAAGACGAGGCAATTGCGATATTTGTATTAAACGGCAGTTCGCTCGCGACAACGCCGATTCCGATAGCGGCTATTAGCCCGTCTGACGGAAAACTAGATGTACTCGTCGTGAAGAATTCCAATTTAGCTATGCTGCGAGAATTGATGTCGCTTCGGAAGTCTGAAACGGATCCGGTACAACTCGATATGCTGGAGTATCTGCAAGTGAGTGAGTTGCAAATTTCCGCACCGAGTCAAAGGAAAGTGGATATGGACGGTGAATTATACGCTCTGCAATCGGGTAAGATTGAAGTGCTAGCTGGCCATTTGAAGATGCTGGTTCCTATAATGAAATAAGTAGTAGTGGGCGCTTAATCTTTCGAGATGAAGCGTTTTTTTCGTTGGGGAATTCATTGTAAAGCGGGGGTGGGGGAAGGGGAAATCGGCCATTTGTCGGGATGAATCAGCCATGTGGCGATGGGAATCGGCCAAATCAACGAATGAATCGGCCATTTGGAGCAAAGAATCGGCCATACGCAGGAAGTAATCGGCCAAAACATACAATCTAACAGCGTTAAGGGATTAATTGGTAGCGCTTCGCTTGTTGTGTGGGCTATCCCACTGTAGAAACGCTCTAGAAGACACTTGTCGTGATGAATCAGCCATGTGGCGATGTGAATCGGACAAATGAACGGATGAATCGGCCATTTGGAGCAAAGAATCGGCCACACGCGGAAATTAATCGGCCAAGACATACAACTCAACAACTTCAAAGGACTAATTGATACCCCTTCGCTAACTTTAGGACACAAAAAAGCACACCCAACTCACTGGATGCGCCCCTTGAATCCTCACTTAAATACTTGAGCGGCTTTCACGGCTTTTTGCCAGCCCCCGTACAATCCATTGCGCTCTTGCTCATTCATCTCAGGTTTAAACTCTCGATCCAGCTGCCAGCGATCCGCAATCTGTGAACTGTCTTTCCAGAATCCTACCGCAAGACCAGCAAGATATGCGGCTCCAAGGGCGGTGGTTTCATTAATAGAAGGACGTTCAACGGGGACGTCTAACAAATCCGCTTGGAATTGCATCAAGAAGTTATTTGCAACCGCACCGCCGTCCACCCGCAAAGACTTCAGCGAAATGCCGGAATCGGCTTCCATTGCATCCAATACGTCTTTTGTCTGATAGGCGAGCGACTCCAGCGTCGCGCGTATGAAATGCTCTTTCGACGTCCCTCGAGTCAGCCCGAATACCGCTCCCCGGACATCGCTGTCCCAATGAGGTGTGCCAAGTCCTACAAACGCAGGCACGACGTAGACTCCATCGGAAGAAGTAACCCGCTCTGCATACGCTTCACTTTGTTCCGAACTTCTCACCATTCGTAAGCCGTCACGCAGCCATTGGATGGCGGAACCTGCTACAAAGATACTTCCTTCCAATGCATATTCGACTTTGCCGTCTAGTCCCCAAGCAATTGTCGTCAGCAGTCCATTGTCAGATTGCACCGCTTCTTCACCTGTATTCATCAACATGAAACAACCGGTGCCATACGTGTTTTTCACCATGCCTTTTTCGAAACACGCTTGCCCGAAAAGCGCAGCTTGCTGATCCCCGGCTATCCCGGCAATCGGGACTGCGCGGCCGAAAAATTTACTGGGTTCTGTATGTGCATACACTTCCGAAGAAGGACGGACATCTGGAAGCATCGGAGCGGGAACGTCCAAAATATCAAGCAGCTCCTCATCCCACTGCAAATCGTGGATGTTGTACATCATCGTTCGTGAAGCATTCGAGTAGTCCGTAATGTGCGCTTCGCCGCCTGATAACTTCCACACAAGCCACGTGTCGATCGTACCAAACAACAAATCCCCGTGTTCCGCTTTCTCCCGGGCACCCTCCACATGATCCAAAATCCATTTCACTTTCGTTCCGGAGAAATACGGATCAATTAGAAGACCGGTTTTCTGACGAATCAAATCTGCATGACCAGCCTCTTTCAACTCTTCGCAAATACTAGCGGTTTGCCGTGATTGCCAGACGATTGCATTGTAAATCGGATTGCCGGTATTTTTATCCCAGACGATCGTCGTTTCACGCTGGTTTGTAATGCCGATCCCAGCAATCTGATTCGGAGATAAATTCTTCTCAGACAAAACACCGGCAATTACCGAAAGAATAGAACTCCAAATTTCAGTGGCATTGTGTTCGACCCATCCAGCTTGAGGGAAATACTGTTTAAACTCTTGCTGCGCAGTGAAAATGGATTCTCCTTGTTCATTGAACAGGATAGCTCGTGAACTGGTTGTGCCTTGGTCGAGTGCAAGCATGTACGTCTCTTTCATACAACTTCCTCCTAGCGTCAATCGCCTCCGCCCGGGAAGCGTTTTCTTCAGTTTATCATACTGCAGGCAAGTCCTAGCTATTCCAGGAAGAGAGGTAAAACCCCTTGCCAGGAATGGGGCAAGGGGGGAAGGATGGTGATCAGAATTTATCGGTACGGTTCCGGTCCATATTGGTTAGGTCACCTTTAACGTTCACATTATCTGTTTCGCCTTCTTGATTCACGTTCACTTCTTCACGTTTCACCGTTTCGTCTACATGCTCCGTATCCGTGACCCGCTTTTTGTTAATAACAATCTCTTCGGTAACAACTGGCTTTTTTGTTACTTCTACCTTTTCTTCAGTGACGGGCACGCGGATGGTTTCATTGTCGAACGCAGTTGCTGTTCGGAAGTCTTCTGCACTCTCATCCAACTCGCCGTTTACTGGGCGGCGTTCAATCGTAATCTCTTCATGCTCGACAGGGATATCCACGGTTTTACGATCTTCCACGATATTTTTGTCGACAGTCACTTCGCCTTTTTGCACTTGCTGTTTATCCACGTTAAGACGTTCTTCGTGAACTTTCATTGTTTCTGGCACTTCTTCGATACTGCGGTTCAACTCACCTTTACTTCGTACGCGATCCGTATCGACGGGTTTCAGTTGTGCATCAGCCGTATGGTCATAGTTTCCATGCAGCGAACCAGGCTCACGGTCAAGCCCGCCTGCCAACCCAGCAGTCTCCGTGGATGCGACTGTCTCCAGGTTCACATCATTAGATGATTCGCTCAAAGAATTTCGGGCATTATTGTCCAGGTAGCGTGCACCCGCTTCGCCTTCATCTACATAAAGGAGCATGGCACCCTCATGAATTTCACATGTGTAGCGATCTTTTTCTGCCTCACTCAAGCCTGTATCGCTCAGCAGCGTATAAATATGATCTTCCCCTGACAAGAAGTTCATGAACTTGTCCATCCAAGACCCATCTGTCGTCTTCACTTCTGCGTCTGTACGGCTGCGCAGCATATGTAGATCGTGGTCATCTTTTGCGATGACATAAATGTTATCGACTGAAATTCCGGTAGCTTTTAACTCTTGCACCTTTGCAATCAATTCTGTTTCCGTCTGAAAGGTCCCTGCAAATCGTTTGTTGTTATTCATATCTAAGTTTCCTCCTAGAGTTTTATATTTTAGTTGACCGCTAAACTTTTGCGGTGTTAGGAAGTAGATACCCGGCGGTTTACTATCAAAAACCTCCTAACAAGCTAAGAACACAAATGTCATATTCTTGTAATCTTACTGTTACACGGACTAGTGAGAACTTCCTGGAAGTTCCTGTAATGGGATAGGGATTTGGGACTGAGGAAACAATATGAAAAACGATGATTCAAAGTAGGCAGGAGTCTTCCGATTTGGTACACTTGTCTCTAACGAAATTCACGGATCATAAGGATCCTGTTAGGAAGTGGGAGAATGGAAGAATTAGCATTAATTAGCGTGGTAGCAGTCCTCGCGCTCGGAATCTTTTCCCAGTGGCTCGCCTGGCGGATTCAATGGCCATCCATTGTGATCATGTCAATCGCAGGATTGCTTATTGGTCCTGTTTTAGGATTAATCAATCCAGAAGCCGCGTTGGGCGATTTATATGGACCGCTTATCTCACTTGCGGTTGCTGTTATTCTTTTTGAAGGCAGTTCGAATCTTGATATCCGGGAAATAAAAGGGATTTCAAAATCTGTTACACGTATTGTGACGGTTGGTGCGTTTCTGGCTTGGATTCTCGGCTCACTTGCTGCCCACTATTTTGCGGGATTGCAATGGGAAATTGCGTTCATCATAGGAGGATTGTTCGTCGTAACGGGTCCTACAGTGATTATTCCGCTGCTTAGGAGTGCGAAATTGAAATCCCGGACGGCCGCTGTATTGAAGTGGGAAGGAATTATCGTCGATCCTGCGGGGCCGCTACTTGCGCTGTTTGCTTATGAAGTCATTAAAGTGTTAAGCAACGATAACTTGACGATGAGTAATCTGCTCAGTTTCTTCGGAGGGGCAGGTCTTGCAATTCTATTAGGACTGGCAGTCGGGTTACTAATTACAGTTATGGCGGCAAAAGGGCAGTTTCCGGAATACTTAAAATCACCAATTGTTCTGGCATTGGTGTTAATCTGTTTCATGCTGGCAGAAGTGATCATGCACGAAACAGGAATGCTTGCAGTTACAGTGATGGGTCTGACGATTGGCCGTTCGAAGCAATATGTTTCATCCATCGGAAACCTTGGACATTTTGTTGAAAACGTCTCCGTCATGTTAACTTCGACGGTTTTCATTCTATTAACGGCTTCCTTGCCGAGAGAGACAATTGCTCAAATGTTTACGCTGCCGATTCTTGCCTTCGTGTTAGTGACATTGTTTGTTGTCCGTCCGCTGTCCATCTGGATTTCAACTATTGGCACGGAACTCGATCGGAATGAGAAAATCTTGATCGGATGGATTGCACCGCGCGGAATCGTAGCACTTACGGTAGCCGGATACTTTTCGAGCATACTCGTCAACGACGGCTATGAGGAAGCGAGTCTTCTGACAGCGTTAACATTCGCACTCGTTATAATCACAGTTTGTGCGCACGGTTTCACGATCGGTCCACTTGCGAAGAAACTGCATTTAGCGAGTAATGAACCGCCGGGCATCTTAATTGTCGGAGCAAGTAACTTTTCAGCATCACTCGGTGCGCAACTGAAAAAGTTAGGCATCCCTGTTCTTATCATGGATCCTTCGAGAGGACGATTGAATTTAGCCTCTGCGAAAGGGGTCCAGACGTTTGAAGGACAGATTTTGTCGGAACAGGCGAGATTTGCTGTCGATTTGACTCCGTACAGTACGATTTTGGCGATGACAGGGGACGCGTCCTATAACGCGCTTATATCCCAATCATTTGCACCGGAATTCGGCTTTAACAATACGTTTTCATTACCAGTTGCCGGAAATCATCAGATGAATGAATCGGAGCTGCCGATATCACTGAAAGCGCATTTACTATTCCGGGAAGATGCAACGTTTGCAGAGCTGAACCGGAAGATTAATACAATGTTCGAACTTAGTGAAATCCCGGCTCATGAAATTGAAAATGTCGATAATTGGCTGGATGAATTACCTGAACAAATTACTCCGCTGTTCATTAAGAAAGAGAACGATTCAATCGTATTTGTCACACTGCGCAAAAGAATCAATCTAGAAGAAGGCGACGTCCTTGTCGTTATGCTTCCGAAGAATGAGAAAAAGGAGCCTATCGCTTAAATGCGGCGAGGCTCCTTTTTTATAGATTAAACAATGGTTGTAACGTCATGGGCCTGGCTTTCCAATTCGGCTGCAGAAGAAGCTAAATGGAAAAACGCATCAGTAGCGGATTCAACGTCTTTTTTACATTGTTCGATATTCAGTTGTGCCTTCTCGGTTCCTGAAGCAATCAGACGCACTTCCTTGGTAATCGCTTCGATGCCATCACGGACTTCTACGATAGAAGCTTCCACATTGGAAGATAGCTTTCTAACTTCTTTTGCTACTACGTCAAATCCACGTCCATGTTCGCCTGCACGTGCCGCTTCAATAGCAGCATTCAATGCGAGTAAATTTGTTTGTGATGCTATCGCGCGAATGGTTTTTACGATTCCTTGGATGTTTTCAGAATGGACTTGAAGCGCTTCCAAATTGTTCGTATTCGTTGTGGAAACTTCTGCTAACTCACCGATCCGTTTCAGCAACTCTTCGTTCCGGTTTCGGCCGTCATCCGCTTGTTCGGTAAGTGACTGTGCCATCTGATTGAGTTCTGATACAACACTTAAAGCGGTATCTTGCCGTTTTGTTACATCTGTTGCCACTTTAGTGACGCCAAGGACTGTTCGGCTGTCATCCGCAAACACAGGCATATACGTTGCTTCCAGCCATATAACGGAACCGTCTTTGGCTTTTCGTCTAATCTTTCCTGAAGAGGCAAGCCCCTTTTGCAAGTCTTTCCACATAGCGTCGTACGAAGGTGTATTTACAAAGTCTGGAAAACATAGTTTCTGATGCTGCATGCCGATCATCTCTTCTGGACGGTATCCTACTGCGGCTGCGAATTTTTCGTTTACATAAGCGACACGTTTGTCCATTCCGAATCGGATAATGGCAAGGTTTTGTTCTAGTGCTTTGACAACTAGCGTGTCTGAGACATTCTCTGATGTTAAGACGTTCAAGGCGTATCCTCCTGTAATTTCAAATAAGTTAAATTCTATTATACATACTGTGAATCGAATGTACTAACAATTAAGACTTTATTTAATGGCAAATTAGTGAATCTGTAAAAATCTGAAACTGTAGACCTATAAACTACTTACGGATTTTAGTTTGCATTGAATAACAATAAAAAGGTTTTCCGTAGTTAATAAATGAATTAGGAAAAAGGAATCATTTAAACTTCTCTTTATATACCCGAGTTTATGAAAGGGAAACCACTCCTAATTTAAAAATAAAAAAGAAACAGAGGCCATTTATTACGTAGCCTCTGTTTCTTTTTTATATGGAGTGTAAGCGGGGATATTCTTGTTGCCTCCCACTTAATACTTCTGTCTAGAATACCAATCTTTAGTTAATAACGTTTCGCTTCATCATCTAGTCTGCTTGGCCGGTCATTGACGGCATCTTGAAATTCTTGACGGCGCTGTTCTTGTTCGGGATCGCGCCCGAGTTCTCCGGCGAAATCCGTTGTCTCTAATCCATATGAAACAGAATCATCTGCGGCAACGCTGAATTCAGAACGCTCTACGGGCCGCTCATGAATAGGCGTTACTCGATTTTCGGTATGCTGTGGTGCGGTTTCACCGAATGGAGGTTCTTCAGGCGTTCGCGTAACTCCATCACCTGGAGAAGCAACCCAAGTATTTGCGCCAAGGTTTGGATCCCCTGCATTTTCACCGATGCCGAATGGTTTCCCGACTTCTTGATGCTGGCCGGGCATATCACTGGTTTCATCCACATAAAGCAGCATGCTGCCATTATTGACATCCTGATAGAAACCAGCTTTTTCCTCTTCATTGAATCCGAGATCGTCCATCATACTGCGAACGCGGTCTTCACCAGTCATGAAATCCATGAACTTATCAAGCCATGATTCATGAGTCGTCTGAACTTCGGCATCCGTACGGCTTTGCAGCATTTTGACATCATCTTCACTTTTCGCAATTACAAAGATTTGGTGATCCGAATACCCTTCAGCTTTCAGTTTTTCTACTTTAGCCAATAACTCGGGTTCTGTGTGAAACATCCCGATGAATCGCTTTCCTTGTTCCATTTGTAAACGCCTCCTGTTTGGGTTAGATTGTTAGTTTTCAAATGCTAAGTTGTTATTGATTGAATACCCGAGAGGGAAGTCCTGAAAACCTGTAAAACCATCAACAACACGAAACGTCATCATTTTGTAATGAAAGTATTATGCCATAATAAGTTTCCTTGGCAAAAAGTATTAATGAAAGAAAACAAAAAACAGAGGCACGCTTACACCTCTGTCTAAAATCTATATATTAGTATGCTCCGTATAATTTCTTTTCAAAGTCTTTCAACGAATGAATCGGAGAAATACCTTGGCGTTTCAGTTCATAACGATTGTCACCAAGTTTTACATTTCCCGGATTCGTAGTAAAGGCCATCCGGATGCCTGCAGCAGAAACCGCTTTTTTACTTGTCTCATTAAATTGACCGAACGGGTAAGCGAGATAACGAATATTGGGATCTTGCATATCGAAAGCTTTCGAAACTTGGAATCTTCCAAGATCAATATCAGCTTTAATTTCTTCAGAGGTAGCCGTTGTTAAATAAGGTTCACGTGTTGCGGGTCTGCGCAAATGCATTCCGTGTGTGTGATGTTGAAATGAAAAGACATCACCAGTTTCGCGAATTTCTTTAAGTCCTACATATTGGAATGCTTGGTCGTCCCATGGCTGAGCTTGTTGTTTGATGCGCGATGTAATGAGGAATGACGTTGCTTGAAAGCCGTTTTCCGACAGCAATGGATAGGCGTATTTTTGAAGGGAAAGCAGACCATCGTCAAAAGTGATTAATACAGTTTTATCTGTTAAGTTTTTTCGAAGCAGTAGCCAGTTATCCAAGTCTTCGGGAGCAATCGTCTTCCAGCCATTCGCTTTCAAATAGTTCATTTGCTGCTGGAATGGCGCTAAGTCAATCACCATATGATTGTCACCGAATGGAGTTGATGCCCTGTTCTCCACAATTTGGTGATACATAAGAACCGGAATTCCCGGATCCGCAGTCACGAGCGTTTTGGGAATGAATCCCCGAACACCGCCAAAATTCACTTGAACATGGGTTTTGGTTTCCGCAATCACTGGAAGGCGCTGTCCCGGATTAATGTATCCAACCCGAACCCCTCCGCGCAGCGCGCTTGCCACTGAGACGCGACTTTGTGTGATCACCGTTTTACGTCCTTTTGGCAAAGGTTTTTCCTTGGTCAAAGGTGCAGGTTGAACAACATGGAGTGGGACAACTAATGTATCGTTTCCAAATGACAAATACCCGTACTTTTCATCTTGCGCAACCATCTCATAAGGAACACCTTTCATGAAAGTGGCAGTACCAATTAATTGATCTCCTTCTATTGCATAACCGCCAGTGGCTTTAGATAACAAGACAGTTGAACTTTGTGCAGCAGCTTGAGCGTTCGGATGAATCAAAATGGCTAGAAAACAAACCAATAGACTCGTCCATAAAACGGACCAGTTTCTCATTTTAAACACATGCAACATTCCTTTATATATAGTAGTGAGCAGTTCAAATTACTTAGATGATTATAACATAAAGGATTCAGATATTTGGATAGAATTAGAAAAAAATATGAAAACTTTCAGATCAGCCATTTGAGAACTAACCTGTACAAATTTCGAATTATGAATAAAATTATGTAGACAGTTCTATTTTAAAATAAAGGTCCCGATTAACTTTATATTTACTTGCCGAACCTTTATTGCTATATGGTATACTTCATGACAGATAAAACTAACTAAATTTGTATGTGGGGTATCCTATGATCTTTAACTCGTTTGAATTTATATTTGTATTTTTGCCTATCGTTTGGATTGTATTCTTCCTTGTAGGCAGAATCGCGCCGCCATTCGCAAAAACATGGCTATTGCTCGCTTCGCTGTTTTTCTATGCGTATTGGAATCCTGCCTATTTACCACTGATTGTGAGCTCCATGATTGTGAATTACATCATCGGAGTATTTCTTGGGAAGAACAAATGGCTGCCAACACGCAAGGGAGTTCTGACACTCGGTATTTTGTTCAACGTCAGTCTGTTAGGGTATTTCAAATACCGGGATTTCTTTGCTGAGAACTTGAACGCCGTTCTTGGAACAGAGATTTCGCTGGTACAGCTGATTCTCCCTTTAGCAATCAGTTTTTACACATTCCAGCAAATTGCGTACCTTGTGGACTCCTACCGGCTTGAAACCAACGAATACAATTTCCTGAACTATGGATTATTCGTATCGTTTTTCCCGCAGCTGATTGCCGGTCCTATCGTGCATCATGGTGATATGATGCCGCAGTTCAGTGACCGGAAAACGTATCGCATCAATTATGAAAACTTGTCAAAAGGACTTGTGATTTTTTCAATTGGATTATTTAAAAAAGTTGCTATTGCGGACACTTTTGCAGGATATGCAAATAGCGGATATGGTTCTGTTGAAGCACTGACGATGGTCAGTGGGTGGTTTACATCGCTTGCTTATACGCTGCAGTTATACTTCGACTTCAGCGGATATTCGGACATGGCGATCGGCCTTGCATTATTTTTCAACATTCGATTGCCCATCAACTTCAACTCGCCATATAAAGCACTCGACATTCAGGATTTTTGGCGTCGCTGGCACATTACCTTGTCCGGATTTTTAACAAAGTACATTTATATCCCTCTTGGCGGAAGCCGTAAAGGCATTCCCCAGACATACATCAATATCTTTATCATCTTTTTAATCAGCGGTTTTTGGCATGGCGCTGGTTGGACATTCGTCGTATGGGGAATTCTGCACGGTCTTGCGAGTGTAATCGCACGGATGTGGAAACGGTCCGGCGGCAGATTACCCAAGCTCTTGGCATGGGCCGTTACCTTCTTATTTGTTCATTTAGCATTCGTTATTTTCCGAGCTCCGGATATGTCCGTTGCGCTAAGTGTCTATAAAGCTATGTTCGGCTTTGAAGGAATTCAGCTAATCGGGATCAATGTGTTATTCAATCAAGATCTGACACATTTGGTACTTGCCTTACTTTTGGGGTTAGGCATCGCTTTATTTGCAAAGAACTCTGTTCAAATTATGGAAACACAAAAGCGGACACCGCTCATGATGCTATTTGTCGTCATGCTTCTTTATTACAGCTCGATGCAGCTTCAGCGCGTCAGCGAATTCCTATACTTCAATTTCTAAGGCGGTGAGTCAATTGACAGATAAAAAGTTTGCACGAACAGCATTAGTCCTATTCCTGGCA
The DNA here is from genome assembly GCA_029257435.1 of Sporosarcina sp. Taxonomy (GTDB): domain Bacteria; phylum Bacillota; class Bacilli; order Bacillales_A; family Planococcaceae; genus Sporosarcina. Next base: position 15,925 of record JARIBI010000201.1, read on the forward strand.
TTGGCCGCCGCTACTGCGGGAGTCAATTATTGGATTGATCCGCTTTGGCATTATGGACATGCCAATGCATTCAACTCGATTCAAAAAGTAACAAATGAGCGTGAACAGAAAATCGCTATGCTGCATTTCGGGCATCATGATTATGATACCTTGCTCATCGGCAGCAGCCGATCCACATATATCCACCCGACCGCATTTGAAGATTGGGATGTATTTAACTTTTCTGTTGCCAATTTGTCGGTACGTGAAGTGCATAGTTTCATGGTTTACAGTCAATCTCAACTTCCTGATTTGCAACGGTATTTAATAGGAATGGATTTCTTTAAATCCAGTGAAAAAGAGGCTGGGGTCCCACGGGCATTGACGAATTTTGAAAAGAAAATTGACCAGCCTTTCTATCGTGCAAAGAACTTGCTGTCACTGGACTCACTTGAAATCTCCATTGAAAATTTCAAGAAATCAATGAGCGGCACGATTGATGAGGATCGTCTTTATAACCGAAAAGGGGAAGCGTTCGCAAATCGACTGACGAAAGAGGAAGTGGAGAAAAGTACCGATTCAAAAATCAGACGTTTTGAAAATGTGTTTTACGGAAACAATTATACGTATTTCAAAGACTACAAGATAATTCTTCAAAAGATCAAAGAAGCAGCTGGAGATGACGAGCTGACTGCTTACACTACGCCTATTTCGACAGGGTTATTTGTATCATTAGTCAAAACTGGTCTTTTGGATGATTACGAACAGTGGATTCGGGATTTGGTCGATGTGTACGGGGGAGTTTGGAATTTCATGTATCCGAACTCGATTACAAATGATCAGATGAATTACATTGACGGCCATCATTTTTATCCTGAAATCGGGACAATGCTTGCAAAGAGAATACAAGATCCTAAAGCTACAGATATCCCAAGCGACTTTGGGGTGTATGTAACTCCAAATAATGTTGATGAACATCTGCAAGAAGTCCGTAGATTAGCTGAACAAGCTGTGAATGAAATGGAAGTAAGTAAATAATCACGATATGAAATTAACTATTTAAAATTTTAATATGTCTATAGTCCGTGTTATATGTTTAACGTTCTAGTTCTTTGGGTATAAAATAAGGACTAAATAGAACAGTACAGGAGAACGTAATTATGGGCGAACATATTAAAAATTTACAAGAATCCATTCAGTCGCTTCGACACCAAGGCAGATACAACGAAATGATAGAAAGTTGTTACCAGTTGTTATTATGTGCAACTGATATTGAAGATCGTCAATTGCAAATGGATGCTTACGCTAACTTTGCGTTGGGATTTTATAAAATTGGTGACATTAAGGACGCTTTTTATTATATCGAAAAGCATGCCATGCTGTGTGAAATCTATGGGGACAAAGAAGATGAATTGGATTCCAATCACATTTTCTTCTTGTTATATGAATTCACGGGAAACTATATAAAAGCCAAAGAAGTACTCGAGAATAGTATTGAACTGGCTGCGAAACTAAAAAAGTTTAACCTTGTCAGCGAAAATTGCAGTGAACTTAGTTCCGTGCTGAGCCGGATGGGGAAATATGAAGAAGCTCTACGGGTAGGTAAAAAAGGGGCAAGCACCGCAGTAGAGCTTGAACCTTTCTGCCCGTTTTTGGTAACGAAAGCAATTCTGGCAGTGGCGCAAGCATTTCTTGGAAAGTCTGATTTTGAAATGGCCGATGCACTGCTGCAGTCGGTAGTTCGAGATCCTATTTTGCAAGATTACGCGAAAGAAAAAACAAAATGTTATCGGCTGCTTGCGCATCTGCAAAGATTGCAGCATCAATCAAAAGCAGCGCTGGAAAACTTGGCAATTGCAAATGAAAGCGCTATAAGTTCAAATAATTATAAACAACAAAAAGAAATCCAAGAAGTACAAATTGAGCTTTATCGAGAACTTAAGGACTTTGAAAAAGGGTTCGAAATTCAAGATATGCATATCCGGCTTCTTGAAGAAATTCATCGCCAAGATACTGCAAATGCAGCGATGAAACTTGAAATGAAAGTGAAACTGCAAGAGCTGGAGAGACAGGCAAACACCGACTTTTTAACGGAAGTGTCCAGCAGAAGAGCATTGGAGGATACTGCAAACGAGTGGTTAGGCCAAGCTGCTCTATCCGATGAGAATGTGGTTTGCATTGCTTTTGATATTGATAATTTAAAGACGTTGAATGATACGTATGGCCATCCATTCGGTGATCAGGTTATTCGTCTGGGCGCGCAGGAGTGCAGCGATCTGCTGCGCAGAAGTGACAAAACAGGAAGAGTTGGCGGAGATGAATTCGTGTCTTTGCTAAGAGGAATCTCTCTTGAAGATGGATCTAAAAAAGCGCATCAAATGCTTGATGCTGTAACAAACCTATCACTTGAGTACAGTAGAGAGCGAATCCCGTTAACTTTAAGTATCGGGGTAGCTGAAACCTCAAATGGAAAGATAAAAGAGTACGACAAGTTATATCACAAAGCAGACATTGCATTATATCGTGCAAAAAACAATGGGAAAAACCAAGTTTGTATTTATTAATAGGGAACATAGTGTAGAACTCGATGTCTTATTACGAGTTCTTTTTTTGTAGGTTGAAATGAACGAATACGAAACTCAATTGTGAACAGAACACTCCATAAAAACTTCTTGATTTGGTTAGGAAACAGACACAGAAAACAAGGCCAAAACAGTAACTTTTAAACTATTTTCATGTTAAAGTGTTTAACGTTGAAAATTATTGAAGAGGTTACAGTCCCTTGTGTCTGCATACCGCATAAAAGGAGATTTTATAAATGGGAAGAGTGGATCAGAAAGTCGCATTGGTAACAGGCGGAGCATCAGGAATCGGTCTCGCATCTGCACAGCTGCTAGCTAAAGAAGGTGCTAAAGTTGTTATCGGTGATTTCAACATCGAAGGTGCATCAGCGGCTGCAGAAGAAATCAAAGCGAACGGCGGCGAAGCATCTGCGGTATTCTTGGATGCTACTAAAGAAGACTCCATCAAAGAAGCTGTCGAATTCACTGTAAACACATATGGTTCATTGACTGTTATGTTCAACAACGTTGGAGGTACAAACCTTAAAAAAGACTTAGACGTTGTGAACCTCGACTTGGACGAATGGGATCGCTTGATGAATATGAATTTGAAGAGTGTGTTAATCGGTGCTCGTTTCGCCATTCCTCATATGCAAAAAGCAGGCGGCGGTTCAATCATCAACACAGCTTCAACTGCTGCAGTAGCTGGAGATGCAATCCGTTCAGCATATGGGGCGTCTAAGACAGCTGTAACTGGTTTGACTCGTTACATTGCAACTCAATACGGAAAAGACAAAATCCGGTGTAACGCAATCGCACCGGGGTTAATCTTAACTCCTGCTGCAAAAGAAAACTTGCCTGCAGAAGTACGCGAAATCTTCATGAAGTATAACGCGCTTCCATACCACGGAGAGCCAGAAGATATCGGTCACACTGTTCTGTTCTTGGCTTCAGATGATTCTAAATTCATGACAGGTCAATTGCTTGTAGTTGACGGCGGTCACTACATGACAAGCCCAACAATTTCAGACGTTAATGCGTATGCAGCCAGCATG
>JARIBI010000214.1 GCA_029257435.1 Sporosarcina sp.
TGAATCAGAAGCAGCAAGCTTCCCTGGATCATCTTTAATCGATGAATTGATGCGGATACTTTCAGCGGTGAATTTTTTGTTAGCCGGATCTAATTCAGCACCGTCTTTGCTTGTAAAGAACGGCTGCCCTTTTACTCCTTTAATATCCGTCCCTTTTTCATGGACTTCGTTGAATGCTTTAGCAAACTTATCTGCCATTTCGTTCAATTTATCAATCATGTCCGGATACAGACCTTCGACTTTACTGCCTGCAGCGTCTCCTGTCTTTCCGTAAGAATTCACTAAAGACTTTAATTTGCCTTGATTAAGGAAACTTTCATGTCCAATGTATGTTGGTGTTCCCGTTTGTTCAACCATATCTTTGTCTACGTGCATGTCGCTTCCATCAGCTTTAAGTTTCACAAAATAAAAACCTTTAACAGCTCCGTTAGGATTCACGTTATCCGTGGTTGTCTCGGCAGAATTAGTCCTCATCTGAGCAAACTCTCTACCTTCGACAACTTTAATATTTCCACCTGACTTGGTTTTGATAATAACAGTGGCACTGCCTTCAGCGATTGCCAGCGAGTTCCCACCGGACTTTTCATATTTCACTTCGATTGGAACAAGTTGTGATAACTGATCGAGCAGATTGTCTCGTGCGTCATACAAATCATTCGGCATGTAGCCGTTCGGTTCTACATCTGAAATTTGCTTATTCAGATCCCCTACTTGTTTCAAAATTGAATTGATTGTATTAACAGAAGCCCCGATCTCTTTTCCGAGATTATCTTGGATATTTTTCATGGATTTGTGGATATAGTTGAATGAGTCTGCGACGGCTACTCCACGTTCAACTACGACAGCCCGGGCCCCTCCATTTTCAGGGTCTGTTGAAAGAACGCCTAGAGATTTCCAGAAATCTGTGAGTGATTGCTGAAGACCATATTCGGACGGTTCAGCCAGAACGTCTTCCATTTGAGAGATGGCATCAGTTTGGGCTTCCCAGTATCCAAGCTTGTTTGTTTCATCTCTGAACTGTTTGTCGACAAACCCATCCCGGATCCGCTGGATGGAACCAGCCGCTACACCAGTTCCTAGGAATCCAGGCATCGTACCTGCATTCATGCCTACTCCTGGAAACCCGGATGTCGCTTCCATGTTGACACGCTGACGTGAATACCCCAGCGTGTTCGCATTACTAATATTGTGCCCTGTCGTATAAAGAGCGGACTGCTGGGTTTGCAGGCCGCGTTTGCTTGTTTCTAATCCCATAAATGTGGAACCCATTATTGTGTCCTCCTCAAGCTTGCGAATCGAATGATGCGATTTTTTCTGTTAGGGGTTT
>JARIBI010000104.1 GCA_029257435.1 Sporosarcina sp.
ATATAACCCCAATGCATCGTGAACAAAGTCCCGAAAATCGTGACAAGTCCTACAAACAAAGCGTATAGGATATTCATATACAGCGTCTTGCTCTCAGCGTTTTCTTTCACGTGCATGAACAGGAACAATTGCAATCCGGCTTGTACCAAGGCGGTTACAACGAGTATCGTCATCCCTGCAGCAAATGATAAGTCAAACAGTACGGTAACAAGCGCTACAAGTGATAGCAGCAGGGAGAATAAGAATCCCATTACATGCTGTGGAGGAAACAATTGTTTCATCTTACATCAGTCCTTTCAAATAGACGAAGCTGAAGATGAAAATCCAAACAACGTCAAGAAAGTGCCAATACAAAGAGAAGATGAACGACTTATTCGCAGTTTCAGGTGTGAATCCGCGCTTCTTGATTTGCAGTAAAATCGCACCGCCCCAGAGAAGACCGAACGTTACGTGCAATCCGTGTGTTCCTAGAAGAGTGAATAATGCAGATAGGAATCCGCTCGTCTGAATCGTTGCGCCTTCGCCAACGTACGTGACGAATTCATATACTTCGACTCCTAGGAATGCTGCACCAAGTACTAATGTGATGCCAAAGAAAGTCATCATTGGTTTCTTCAAGCCAAGCCGCATGGCGTGTACACCTAATCCAATCGTGAAACTACTGGAAAGAAGCAGGATTGTTTCGATCATGACTGGACTTAGATGGAACAAATCAGAAGCGGAAGGTCCGACATTCGTATTGCTTTGTAACGTAAAGTACACAGCAAACAAAGTGGAGAAGAGGGCGATTTCCGCCCCCAGGAAGATCCAGAATCCGAGGATCTTCATTTTGTTTTCTTCGGTACTATATTCCATAGGTACTGAGTGATCAATTTTCATGCTGTTCACCTCGCAATGCGTTTTCTGTCCGTTCGATTTCTTCAACAGAAATGTAACGGCCATGATCTTTTTCGAATGAACGGTAGGCAAGTGTTCCTAAAATCACAACTCCAAGGACAATCGCTGGAATCCACCAGCTGAATACCATGAAGAAGCCCCATAAGAAGAATGCTGCACCCATAATGATAGGCTGACCGCTATTATTCGGCATATGGATAGGCTCGTACTTACCAGTTGCGAGTAGTTTTCCTTCTTTTTTCGCAAACCAGTGAGCATCCAACTTATTCACAGTAGGAATTAACGCAAAGTTATACTCCGGTACTGGGCTATGTGTGCTCCACTCAAGTGAACGCGCATCCCACGGATCGCCTTTGATATTTCTCGGGCTGTAACGAACGCTCCAGTAAATATTGTACACAAGGATGATGAAACCGATTGTAAGACCGAGTGCACCAACCATGGATAACATGTTAAGCGCGCCGTATCCGGTACTTTCAGAATACGTATACATCCGACGTGTCATTCCGTTTAGTCCAAGAATGAAGAGAGGGAAGAACGTAACGTTAAAGCTGATTGTGATAAACCAAAATGACAGTTTCCCGAGCTTTTCGTTTAACATGAAACCAAACACTTTCGGGAACCAGAAATGGAATCCTGCAATTACCCCAAACACTGTACCCGGAATCAGTACGTAGTGGAAGTGGGCAACTAAGAACATTGTATTATGATACTGGTAGTCAGCACTTGCCATCGCAAGCATGACTCCGGTCACTCCGCCGATCGTGAATATTGGAATGAATGCCAGAGCATATAACATCGGGGTCGTGAAGCTGATCTTACCTTTACGCAGCGTGAACAGCCAGTTGAATATTTTTACGCCGGTCGGTATCGCAATCGCCATTGTTGTAATGGAGAATACGCTGTTGACCATAACGCCGTGCCCCATTGTATAGAAGTGGTGAGCCCATACAACGAACGAAAGAAGTGAAATCGCAACCATACTGACGACCATGGATTTATAGCCGTACAGGTTTTTACGAGCGAATGTAGAAATGATTTCACTGTAAATACCGAAAGCAGGCAAAATAACGATATATACTTCAGGATGTCCCCAAACCCAGAAGAGGTTGGCCCAAAGCATGTCCATCCCGCCGCTTTGCATGGCGAAGAATTGAGTGCCGAATTGTCGATCGAGTGTCATTAATGCAAGTGCTACTGTTAAAACAGGGAATGCAAAGACGATAATGACGTTTGTGATCAATACAGACCACGTAAACATCGGCATTTTCATAAGTGTCATACCAGGTGCACGCATTTTTAAGATTGTCACCAAGAAGTTGATACCTGTTAGCAAGGTACCGATTCCGGCAATCTGTAATGCGATTGAATAGTAGTTATTTCCGACAGTCGGACTGAATTCAAGACTCGCAAGCGGGAAGTACGCAGACCATCCTGCATCCGGTGAACCGCCAATGACGAACGAAATGTTGAACAGCATAGCTCCCGCAAAGAAGAGCCAGAAGCTGACTGCGTTCAATCTAGGGAATGCAACATCGCGTGCTCCGATTTGAAGCGGAATCACGACGTTCATTAATCCGATAATGAATGGCATTGCCATGAATAGGATCATAATGACCCCGTGAGTCGTAAAGATTTCGTTGTAATGCTGGCCGTCCAGCAATCCGTTATCAGGAATAGCAGTCTGAGCACGCATTAAGAGTGCATCGACGCCTCCGCGGAAGAGCATAAGGAGCGCAGCGAGAATGTACATGACTCCGATTTTCTTATGGTCAACGGTAGTTAACCAGTTCGTCCAAAGCCAGTTCCATTTTTTAAAGTATGTGAGCGCAATCGGGATTGCGAGAGATACAACAACAATACTTACCATCGCTGCGTAAATCATCGGTTCACCGGTTACGAAAAATTCGTCCCATTTCATATCGTTGAACTCCTTTCGTTTGCTACGTAATTGAAGGGAAGGCTGAATTTGCTATGCAGGCACTTAGTGCGCATCATGATCCATATCCATTTCTTCATGTCCTTCGTGCGTGTCATCAGTTGAAGTAGATTCTCCATGATGATGCCCGCTATGTTCTTCTTCAGGAGCAGGTCTAAATTCAAGATGGTTAGAAGAATAAGTCTTGCGGCCAACGTGTTCAGCTTTTAACAGATCGTCGAACTCATCTTCAGTAAGTTTTGGAGCTGTTGTTTTCACGTCATTGACCCATTCCTTGTAATCAGCGTCTGACAGGGACTGCGCTTCGAATTCCATTTGGGCAAAGCCTTTACCGCTGAAGTTTGAGTTTTTCCCCATAAATGATCCAGGGATGTCAGCAGACATATGGATTTTAGTGACCATGTCACTCATCGCATATTTTTGACCTGCTAACTGTGGAATCCAGAAACTTGTAATCGGACCATATGAATACAATCTGAATTCAATCGGACGGTTAGCGGGGAAATTCACATAGTTAACTGTTTCAATTCCTTCTTCTGGATAGCTGAAATGCCATTTCCAGTTAGAAGAAGAAGCGTAAATGATGACTGGCTTTTGATCTGCATATGCGACAGATTTTTGCTCCACTGTACTAGTGGAAGAAACTGTGATTACTGAAAGAATCACCACGATGATGACTGGAATGGTTGTCCAAATGATTTCTAACCATTTGTTGCCTTCCTCGTGAGGCGGCTCGTAATCGTCAGGCAATTTTGAAGCGCGATACTTCACTAAAACAAAGGTATAAAGTACATACACAACTAAAAGGATGCCTGCCATCATAGCGATTGAAAACAGGATAGTGCTCGATAATGTCCTAGCTTGCGGACCTTTTGGATCGAATATGAGCAGTGGGTTGTCACAACCGGCAAGTATAATGGCTGTAAGGGAAAATAGCGTTAACGCTATCCACTTTTTCTTCATGATAGAACTCCTCTCGATGGGAAAATGGTGACAATGGAAGTCAATGTAGTTAGCCATCAAAATATATTTAAATAATTAAAAATGGCCTGTATTTTTCAAGAAACTGTAAAACAACTTCCGTGCGAACTTTATAATAGTACCGTTAACCGATGATTACAATGCTCAAATGGGTATGTCACAAAAGGTTCTTATCTATTCCGATTCATGAGCCCAGCGCTTGCGTTACCCATTAAATGGATGTTAATATAAGACGAATTTGTCTTAAAAGTTATTAGAAATATAGAGTTTTTTAGGTAAGTCGGAGTCTTATGAGGATTATAGAAGTGACAAGGATGTCCATTTTTAGGCAAACAAAAACAGCTTTTCTTTTCGCGTGAAGCAAAAGAAAAGCTGTTTTATGTATCGAAGTCTTTTAGAGAAACACGTGGATCAAATCGATTCTCCAAAATCAGTTCATAACCTCTTTTGAAAGTTCTTCATCTTTAAAATATAGGAAGTGCTCTTCCTCTAATTCACTCATCCGCTCTTTGTTCCATCCTGCTGCCAAATTTCCTTCAAAAATTGTTTCCCACCAAGTATCAGTCGTTGTCATCATAAGTTCCTCCCTTAAAGAATGTGATTGGTTGCTTGTTATACACTCTTTACCCAAACTCTGTTTAGATCAAAACGTAGTTCTAAAAAAGGCTTCGATAGTCCTGTTACGAAATTCCAATTTTGAAGAACTGCCTGATGAAGTTAGTATATGATTCGACAGCAAATGTTAACCTGCGTATTTTGTCGGAATTAATGACTTAGAAAACAGATCCTTTTGAATGATTGACTTTAGATATGGTTTTTGGTAGTGGCTGGATTAGATTTTTGCTTAACGCATAAAAGGCCGTTAAGATAGAAGGGACCGAATTAGAGGAGGAACGCTCATGAACTTTACATCTAAAGACGTAGAAACAATAATCAATCATCAACATGATTTTTATTTTTCCGGTGCTACCCGTCCTGTTGAATTCAGAAAAGAGATGTTAAATCGCTTAAAAGAAGCAATTCAAGAACATGAGCAAGAAATTGAGAAAGCACTTTACCGCGACTTGCGAAAAAATCCTTTCGAATCGTATGTCACTGAAATCGGATTTGTTCTTTCGAGCATTGGCCACGTGTTGAAACACTTGGATGAGTGGATGGAACCTGAAACCGCCAAAACACCATTATATTTACAACCAGGGAAAAGCTATGTTATTCGAGAACCGTATGGATCGGTTTTAGTGATCGGACCATTCAACTACCCATTTCAACTTGTCATGGAGCCCATTGTAGGAGCAATTGCTGCAGGAAATTGCGTAGTTGCCAAACCATCCGAAGCTGCACCGCATTCTGCTGCTGTCGTAAAAAAGATTCTGGAACAGCATTTCCCGCCAGAGTATGTTCGTGTTGTTGAGGGGGCAAAAGAAGAAACATCTGCATTAATACATGCGCCGTTTGATTCCATTTTCTTTACCGGCAGTGTAGCTGTAGGGAAAATTGTCATGAAAGCAGCGTCCGAACGGTTAACGCCAGTTACGCTTGAATTAGGCGGAAAAAGTCCTGCAATTGTCGATCAGACAGCCAATTTAAAGATTGCTGCAGAAAGGATTGTCTGGGGAAAATTTTCAAACGCTGGTCAAACTTGTGTCGCGCCAGATTATATAGTGGCTCATCACTCCATTAAAGAACCGCTGTTAAAAGAGATAAAAAAAGCGATACGGCGTTTCTATGGAAAAGATGCATCGGTAAGCAAAGAATATGGCCGGATCATTAATGAAAAACAATTTGATCGGCTGCAAGCGATTCTTAACAGAGAACAGCATACCGTGACGATGGGTGGAAACACTGACCGAGCGGACTTATATATCGAGCCGACTGTCCTGGAAGGAATTCGTTTTGATAGCCCTTCGATGGAAAATGAATTATTCGGACCGATACTTCCAGTGCTTGAATATGAAAATTTAGGTGCAGTCTTGCATCGGATTCGAAAAATGCCAAAACCGCTGGCGGGATATATGTTTACTGAAAATGAAGAAGCGGCTACTTACTTTAGGGATCAACTTCCATTCGGCGGCGGTTGCATTAATGATACAATTTCTCATGTGGGCAACATTCACTTGCCGTTTGGAGGAGTAGGATCATCTGGACAAGGTAATTATCATGGGAAAGCAAGTTTTGACGTCTTCACTCATGAGAAAGCGATGTTGAATCGCAGTTCCGCGATTCCAATGAGAGCTGCTTTTCCTCCATATGGAAATAAGCTGAAATACATTAAACCGTTGATTCGTTAAGATCAGCGGTTTTTCTATTGATTCGTTATTTCAGCCATGACGCAGGCCGTAAAAAAACGTATAATGAATTCATTGCCTAAAAAACAACAGCAGGTTACCTACTTTATAGACCGCTGCAAGGGTTGGCTGAACGGAGGAGTATAATGAATACACAAGAATTATTGGCAATTTTGCCAGTTAAACGAGTGGCGGGAGCACTGCCGGAAGAAGTCACGGATTTGACGACAGACTCGCGAGCTGTCAGTGCAGGCGGTATGTTCGTCTGCATCGAAGGGTATACGGTAGATGGCCATCGCTTCGTTGGATCAGCTATCGAGTCAGGTGCCCGAGTGATTATTGCATCCAAGCAGATTGAAGTCGATTTGGAAAAAGTGGCAGTTGTATATGTCGAAAACACATCAAGAGCTATCAGTCTGCTTGCTTCTGTATGGTGCGGGTATCCTTCTAAACGAATGAAAATGATTGGTGTTACTGGAACGAACGGGAAGACGAGTGTCAGTAATATCATTCATGGTATTTTAATGGGAGCGGGGGAACGTTCTGCTGTGTCTGGTACGATTGGATTCAACTTGGACGGTGTACTGTATGAAACTGAAAATACAACGACTGATGTCCTGACTACTCAAAAAATGATTGCACGGGCAGCTGAAGAAGGATGCGACACAATGACAATGGAAGTTTCGTCTCATGGTCTAGTAGAAGGACGGATGGCGGGAACAGAATTTGACATTGCAATCTTCACAAACTTGACTCATGATCACCTGGATTTCCATGGTACGATGGAGAACTATGGTAATGCAAAAGGTCTTCTATTTGCACAACTTGGACAAGACTTCCAGCAACAAAAAGTAGCCGTGTTAAATGCAGATGATCCGTGGCACACTAAGATGAAAGAGATGACATCTTATCCTGTCCTAACTTATGGAATTCATGCGGATGCGATGTTTAAGGCTGCAAATGTTCATCTCAGAACAGATGGCACATCATTTACGCTTCACTGCCCGGAAGGTGAATGGGAAGTAGAAATGCGAATGATAGGAGAGTTCAGTGTCTCAAACGCGCTTGCAGCGATTACTGCACTTTATGCAAAAGGACTCGCAATCCCTGATATTTTAGCGCCGCTTCGTTACCTTGCCCCCATTAAAGGAAGAATGGAACGAGTGGAAACTGAACTTCCTCTAACAATTTATGTAGATTATGCTCATTCTGCAGACGCGATTGAAAAAGCGATTGATGCTGTGCTTCCTTATAAGTCAGCAGAGTCAAAGCTGATCTTTGTCATCGGTACAGGAGGAAACCGGGATCGGAAAAAACGCCCTGTGATGGCTGAAAAAGCTTCGGCAGCAGATTATGTGATTTTAACAACAGATGATCCGAGGGACGAGCCGTACGATTCGATAACATCTGAACTTGCAGCAGGCATGGCGCATAAACAATTTGCATGTATCGGGGATCGGGAAGCTGCTGTACGGCATGCGATTGAAGTAGCGGACGAAGGAGATATCATCATCTTTGCAGGTAAAGGACATGAAGATTTTCAAATTATCGGTTCCACAAAATATCCCCACTCCGATGCAGCAATTGCCCTGGAGGAAGCGGAAAAGAAATTTGGAAAAGGCTTGATCGGCAACTAAATGCCGGGCTCGTATACGAAGGAGAATAAGGAAATGACTAAAAATATGCAAGAGGAAATTGCTTCAAGAAGAACGTTCGCCATTATCTCTCACCCGGATGCCGGCAAGACAACGATGACAGAAAAACTTCTTTATTTTGGCGGCGCAATTCGTGACGCTGGAACAGTTAAAGGAAAGAAGAGCGGGAAGTATGCAACGTCTGACTGGATGGAGATTGAAAAACAACGGGGGATCTCAGTAACCTCTTCTGTTTTGCAGTTCGATTATGATGGAAAACGGGTCAATATCCTGGATACACCAGGACACGAAGACTTCAGTGAAGATACGTATCGTACACTAATGGCAGTTGATGCCGCGGTAATGATGGTGGACTCTGCAAAAGGAATCGAGCCCCAGACTATCAAACTATTCAAAGTGTGCCGTATGCGCGGTATTCCTATTTTTACGTTCATTAACAAGATGGACCGACAAGGTAAAGAGCCGTTAGAGTTAATGGAAGAACTTGAAGAAGTACTCGGTATTCAATCTTACGCAATGAACTGGCCAATCGGTATGGGCAAAGAGTTCGTGGGAATTTACGATCGCTATAATAATCGTATTGAACAAGCGCGCGTTGAAGGGGAGAACAAGTTTCTTGAGCTGGACGATGAAGGCCAATTGGCTAAGCCGCACCCTATGATGGAAACATCTTATTACAAACAAGCGGTTGACGATGCATTATTGTTAGAAGAAGCCGGGAATTTATTCGACGAGGCTCGAATTGCTAAAGGTGAACTTACGCCTGTATTCTTCGGAAGTGCTTTGACTAATTTTGGCGTTCAGACATTTTTAGAGACGTTTTTGAACTTTGCTCCATCACCGCAGCCGCGTATTACAGAGAACGACCAGTATGTTGATCCTATGATGGAAGAATTCTCAGGATTCATCTTTAAGATACAGGCAAATATGAACCCTGCCCACCGGGATCGTATTGCATTCGTTCGAATCGTTTCTGGTGCGTTCGAAAGAGGGATGACTGTTAACATTCCTCGTATCGGGAAGACGGTAAAGTTAAATCAAACGACACAGTTTCTTGCGGATGACCGTGAAACGGTGAATGATGCAGTAGCAGGAGATATTATCGGTTTGTACGATACCGGAAACTATCAAATTGGCGATACAGTCGTTGGCGGCAAATCCACTTACCTATTTGAAGCTTTGCCTCAGTTCAACCCGGAGTTATTCGTTAAAGTAACTGCGAAGAACGTAATGAAATCGAAACACTTCCACAAGGGGATTTTACAACTTGTACAAGAGGGTGCGATTCAGTATTATAAAACGCTTCATACAGAAGAAGTGATACTTGGAGCAGTTGGACAGTTGCAATTTGAAGTGTTCGAGCATCGTATGAAAAACGAATACAACGTCGAAGTTCAAATGGAGCATATTGGCTCAAAAGTCGCTCGTTGGATTGAAAACGAATCAGACGTAAAAGAATCCATGACAGGTCCGCGTTCTATGCTCGTAAAAGATCGTTTTGATAACTTAGTATTCCTATTTGAAAATGACTTTGCGATGCGCTGGTTCGGAGATAAGTTTCCTGATATCCGTTTATACAGCTTGTTATAATCTATTGATACTATCAAAAACCCGTTACATATTTGTGTACGGGTTTTTTGACTATCTTAAAATTTTTAAACGTTCTGTTTGAACTAAAGCGTTGCATTGCATATGATGAAAGTACTGTATTTCAGACTAAAGGGGACGCGCATATGAAAATTAGCGATTTTTCGATTAAACGCCCAGTATTCACAATTGTCACGATGTTTTTAATCCTAATTCTCGGGGCAGTATCTTTTTTTAGAATACCCGTAACACTTATCCCGGACTTAAATCCTCCTGTCGCCGTGGTCGTAGCAAATTATGGAGGCGCTTCGCCAACGGAAGTGAGTGAAAAGCTGACGAAGCCGCTGGAAGAAAGTCTATCCACCGCTCCAGGATTGAAATCATTGCAATCTACTTCTCAGGAAGGCGCGACACTTGTCTTTATGATGTTTGACTGGTCTGCTGATATCGATGACGTTCAGCTCGATATTCTGCAGCGAATTGACCAGGTGCCTGTGCCTGAAGGAGCGGATAAACCCCGTTTCATGAAATTTGATCCATCCCAATTTCCTGTCATTCAACTCTCTCTTAAAACAGCGTCTGACGATGTCGATATCCGAAAGATTGCAGAAGAGCTGGAGACGGAATTACGCCAGACTGAAGGCGTCGCCAGTGTAAGTGTATCTGGTAAGCTAGTGGAAGAAATTCAAATCGTATTAGACGAAGCGAAACTAGAAAAGAACGGGATTACACAAGCTGATGTAGTCCAGGCCGTTCAGGCTTCTAACGTAACGATGCCAGGGGAGCCAGTAAGCGCATCTGGAGGAAAGCAGCTGACAACACGAATTATCAGCAGCCTCAATTCAGAGGATGATGTAAAAAACGTCATTATCGGACCCAATGCTGTAACGGGGAAGCGGATGCTTGTAAAGGACGTGGCAACCGTAAGTCTTGCGGAAGCCAACAGCGGCACTTTGACTCGTGCAAATGACCAACGGGCTGTTTTGCTCTCGGTTTTGCAAGAATCAGGTGCGAATACTGCTGAAGTATCAAAGTCTTTTGAAAAATCATTAGATAATTTGCTGGATGAGGATCAATTTAAAGATGTACATGCGGATATATTGTTTGACCAGGGAGACTACGTCAAACTGGCGATCAATAATATCGGACAATCCCTCCTTCTCGGAGGACTTTTCGCCATGATCGTACTGTTCTTCTTCCTTAAAGGAATTAGAAGCCCGATAATTATAGGGGTTGCAATCCCTTATTCAGTAATTGTCACTTTTGTACTTATGTTTTTTGCGGATTTCTCGCTCAATATTATGACGCTCGGAGCTTTGGCGCTCGGAATTGGAATGCTTGTCGATAATGCGATTGTCGTCATTGAAAACATTGAACGGCACCTTGCGACGGGCAAAGACCGTAAAGTTGCTGCTAGTGAAGGGGCAAAAGAAGTTGGCGGGGCAATCATTGCCTCTACTTTGACGACACTGGCTGTCTTTGTTCCGGTTATTTTCATTAGCGGATTAATAGGACAAATCTTTACCCAATTTGCGTTAACTATCTCATTCAGCCTATTTGCATCACTGGTTGTTGCATTAACTGTGGTACCGATGATGGCAAGCCGCATGTTGCGGAAGCCTCGCCGCAATGTCGAAGCTCGCCGGCGCCGCTCGAAAACACTCAATACATTTGAAAAGTCTATAAAGTGGTCATTAGCGCATCGCTTCCTCATTCTAGCAATGACGGTAGTTCTGCTTGGTGCCAGTGCGTTTGGATTGTTTAAGGTAGGAACAGAATTCTTACCATCAACAGATGAAGGGTTTTTCAGTATTAACGTAGACCTTCCAAATGGCTCCTCACTCGAAACCACAAATGCTGCTGTGAAAAAAGTAGAAGATGTCTTGAAAGAACAAAAAGACATGGACGTATACGTCAGCCTTGTGGGCGGTACCCAACAATCCATGGCGCAAGGAGGCTCACAAGCGGATACAGCGGAGATGTATGTGAAGCTGAAGCCGCTGGACGAACGTGATCGCTCCGTATTCGAGTTCATGGATGATGTGAAGCCGAAAGTAAACAAAGCTATTGGTGACACTGCTGAAGCGAGCTTTAATGTACAAGCTGCTGCGGGTTCCAGTCCAAACACGTTATCGTTTGCGATTGAAGATACAAACGAATCCAGGCTAAACGATGCAACTGCTAAAATCGATGCAGCTCTTAGGGACCTGGATGGAGTCACAGACGTATCGAATAATTTAATGGATACTGTTGAAGAAGTTCAAGTAACTGTCGATCCGAAGTTAGCTGCTGATTTTGGATTAGTTCCCTACCAAGTCGCTCAAACGATAACAGACGTTACTAGAGGCACATTTGCGACTCAGATTGTGGATGAAAAAGATCAAGTTCTAACTGTAAATGTTCAGTACGACAAAAAGTTTTATAAGGATACCGGTGCTTTACGGAAGATTAAGCTCCGTACACCTGCAGGACAATTTGTCAAACTAGGACAGATAGCGAAAATAGACATAGCTGAAGGTCCTGTCGCCATTCAACGTGTAGATCAGGCGCATTCCGTTTCATACGATGTGAAGTATGAAAATGATCGTTCACTTGGTGAAATGACTAAATCTGTAAATGAGGCAATTGATAAACTGAAATTGCCAGATGAAGTAAAGATGTCTTACAGTGGAGATCGCGAACTATTTGAGAGCGCAGCAAATGACATGATGCTGGCACTCATACTCGCAGTCGTGCTCGTGTACATTGTAATGGCAGCCCAGTTTGAATCGTTCAAATACCCATTTGTTATCATGTTCTCGGTTCCTTTAATGGTGATTGGCGTAGCGATTGGTTTGTTTGTGACAAACACACCAATCAGTGTTACATCGATCATAGGAGTTCTTGTGCTGGTAGGAATTGTTGTGAACAACGGGATTGTCCTTGTTGATTATATTAATCAGCAAAAGGAAAAAGGGATGGCATCGTATGATGCCATCGTCATCTCCGTGAAAAACCGTGTGCGTCCGATTCTAATGACAGCACTAACGACGATTCTTGGATTGTTGCCGCTTGCACTTGGTATCGGAGAAGGTACAGAGATTAACCAGCCGATGGGGATTGCCGTAATTGGCGGACTTATCAGCTCGACATTCTTGACTCTCTTCATCGTGCCGATTATTTATAGTCTGTTCGATAAAGAAACGAGAAGAAGAGCGCGCCCTAAACAATCTGTGGATAACTCAGACAGCTGATTTGAAAAGCAGAGGAGAGAATCCTCTGCTTTTTTCTATGGAAAAAGGATAGGACAATCATTCATAGTTTTGTTTGATATCTCATAGAATATGAATATCTGCAAAGGAATGTTTTGGTGAAAAAAACAGCAGTTACTCAATTCAATTCTCCTAGTGGGTCCATATTGTGTCAAAACGAAAACATCTCAATGAAAATGCTATAAAAAAGTAGATGTTTAGTTTACAGAAGAGCCGATGCTTAGTATAATGAATGGAGAAAAGTACCCAACAACTGAATGTCTTTGACGTTTGTCAAAGGGGAGTAGCTATAGGGAAACCTATTTCATAGTCGTCAGTACATGGTGATACAGCGCCATCGGTTATGATAGCTGGATTTTTACAAATTCCGACTTAGCGAGACCTTTGCCTTTTATTAGGTGAGGGTTTTTTTGATTGAAAAAAAGGAGGAATTTTTCTTGGAAACAATTTTTTTGGAGTATGCCTGGGTACTGCTTGTACTAATCGTATTGGAAGGTCTTCTTGCTGCAGATAACGCAGTGGTTATGGCGGTTATGGTAAAACACCTTCCGAAATTACAACAGCAAAAGGCACTGTTTTATGGCCTGTTAGGGGCATTTGTTTTCCGATTTACTGCTTTGTTCTTCATCACATACCTTGTGAACTATTGGGAAATTCAAGCGTTAGGTGCAATTTACCTGTTGTATATTTCAATAAAAAATATTTATGATCAAAGACATCATAAAAGTGAAAATCCGCATAAGAAAAAACGAAAAGAATCTGGGTTTTGGTTTACGGTATTGAAAGTGGAGCTTGCAGATATTGCATTTGCACTGGATTCCATGCTTGCAGCAGTAGCGCTTGCCGTTACACTTCCAGAACTAGGAAACTTCCACATTGGCGGCATTAACGGCGGACAGTTCACTGTTATGCTGATTGGTGGCATTATTGGACTAATCTTAATCCGATTTGCTGCTCGTCAATTTGTAACATTGCTTGAGAAATATCCAGCTCTTGAAACAGCAGCATTCCTCATTGTTGGCTGGGTAGGTGTAAAGCTTGCGGTAATGACGCTTGCACATCCGAATGTGCACATTATCGATACGGAATTCCCGCACTCGACTGAATGGAAACTTATTTTCTGGACAGTTCTTGCTGCGATCGCAATTGGCGGTTATTTAACGGCTGTTGCAAGCAAACGAAAAACTTCAAAGTAATCAATTTTAACAGCCCGGCGCGAATTTATTATCGCGACGGGCAGTTTTTTTGCAATGAATAGAATTGCGCAGCAGATTCTAAATACCGGGTTGAGAATGAATCAGGATGCAGATGCTAAAAAGGAACTGAATTTCGCTGTCAGGATAAATTCGAGTATGGTATGATTATGTCCTCCTGAAGGAAAGGATTGGATACTACATGAAACTTAACCGTGAAAGTTTACGCAGGTTCACACCTGCTCAATTAATCGTATTTTATTACTTTTTAGCCATCGCATTTTCTTTTTTGTTATTGAATTTGCCTGGCGTTTACAATCCAGGTGTAAAAGTTTCATTCATTGACAGCTTATTCACCGCAGTGAGCGCCGTAAGTGTTACAGGATTAACTCCTATTAGTATTGCAGGTACCTATTCTGTATTCGGGCTATGTATGCTGATGCTCGTCTTGCAATTAGGCGGAATCGGCATTATGTCGATTGGCACATTCTTTTGGCTGCTTGTGAAGAAGCGCATCGGCTTGCGAGAACGGCAGCTCATTATGGTGGATCACAATCAATATACGCTGGCAGGCGTCGTACAGCTTATTAAACAAATTGTACGGATTATTTTCCTCATTGAACTAATAGGCGGAATTGTCCTGACCATTTATATTATGCCATTGTACGATAAATTTTCAGAAGCATTATTGAATGGGATGTTTTTATCGGTCTCTGCTACTACGAATGCAGGCTTTGACATTACGGATGCTTCTCTGTTACCGTACTTCAACGATTATTTTGTTCAGAGTGTCATCATGATGCTGATTATTTTAGGGGCTATCGGTTTTCCTGTTCTTGTCGAAGTGAAAAGTTTCTTTTCAAAAAAGGTACCTCATTTTCGTTTCTCACTTTTTACTAAAATTACGACTGCAACCTTTGGAATTTTGTTAGTTGTTGGAGCACTGATGATTTTTGTGTTGGAATCCTTTAACTCGTTTAAAGGAATGTCTTGGCACGAAAAGATATTTTCATCCCTATTTCACTCAGTTTCAGCACGATCTGCAGGATTAACGACGTATGATATTACTAGCTTCAGTGATGCAACTGACATCGTTCTTAGCTCACTGATGTTCATCGGTGCTTCTCCCAGTTCTGTTGGCGGCGGAATCCGAACAACGACATTTGCAATAGCTGTTTTATTCCTTATTAACTTTGCCAAAGGGAAAGATGTCATTCATATTTTTAAACGACGAATAAAACTGGTCGACATTTTCCGCTCATATGCTGTCATTTTACTCGCCGGCTTCATGGTCATGACTGCTCTTCTCATATTGTTAGTTACAGAGCCTGGAGTACCTGTTGTTTCTTTGTTGTTTGAAATTACCTCTGCTTTTGGAACATGCGGTATGTCACTTGGAATTACGTCAAATCTCTCCCTCCCAGGTAAAATTATCATTATGGCATTAATGTTTATAGGGCGCGTTGGACTGATTTCTTTCCTATTCACATTAGGAGGAAAGGTGAATAAAACTTCTTTCCGATACCCGAAAGAACGGGTTATTATAGGATAAATGCACCTGAATTAAGAAAAAAGAGTATGTTGAATCATTCGAAAAATGATTCTTCATTTCTTGGATTAACTACGGATGGAAGAAAGTTTTAATAATATGATTCCGAAGACCTATATAATGAAATGCTGAAATATGGAATAATCTGAATTGTATATAGTGAAACGTAAGTCACAGATGTACTAATTCATGGTAGTATTTCATATCTTGTCTAAACAGTCGTGGGAGGGTATAAAATGCTGGAACAAATAGAAAATGTGAATGGTTATGGTTCCCTTTTTGTTTTGGACAACCGTCATCCTTGTATTATGGTCAGCATGGATGGTGTCATTGCAAAGGCCAATCTATTATTCTCCAATAAATTTTTATTGGGGAAGAATGATAACTTTTTATCGCTGCTTAAAAGCAGCGGCGTTAGCAGATGGAGCGACTTTAAAAAAGGTTGTGTAGAAACTAAAATAGGGATGTTTGACAACCTTGTAATGACTCCTGTCGGAAATATTGAATTCTTATGTAAAACACATATTTTTTACTCACATGAAACGAAACGAGCTGTTTTAACGTTTGTGCTTCCTGCTTTATGTACAGATCTCCCGCTGACCGCTTACGCTCAGTGTTTTACACACGCTTCAAATTTAAAAGTCATTGTTAATGATGAAGGGTATATTGTTGATGTTAATAATAAGATTAGTGATGTATTCAATTTGACCAGAAGTGCAGTTATTGGAAAGCGTATACAAACTTTATATAGAAGGTTCAATACTCAAAAAAGAAATGCCGAGGCTCAATATGCGACGCATTTGAATGCCCTTAAAACATATGGAGAAGTAAAAGTTACAGAACGCTTCGAAAGTGAGCCGAATACTATTCAGTTCTTGGAATTACATGCCACCTACAATTCCGACAGTAATCTGTATTTCGTTGATATTCAGGATTGCACGGAAGTGGAAATGCTCCGGAGACAGCTGGATCACTCCGGATCACTTTCCACAGTCGGACAAATGGCAGCAAGTATTGCACATGAGATTCGAAATCCGATGACAACGTTGAAAGGCTTCGTTCAGCTTATGGAAGTAACTGCAACAGGGGATACTGCTAAGTATTTGTCAGTAGTAGACGATGAGTTGAGACGAATGGAAGCCATTTTAAACGAAATGCTTATGCTATCAAAACCATCTGAAGAAAAGATTTCAGAGTTCTCATTAGGAGTATTGATTACAAAAGTTTTGGAAATTATGAAACCAAAAGCAATGTTTGAATCCATTCAGATCGACTGGCATGATGCTTCGTTCTGCAATTCGATGATCCATTCAAATGCGGATAAGATTAAACAAGTTCTCTTGAATGTTTTTAAAAATGCATTCGAAGCAATGGAACCAGGAGGCATTTTGACCATCAAACTGGAAAAGGATAAAGAGACTTCCTTTACCCTCTCCGTACGCGATACAGGAAAAGGAATGTCTCCTTTACAAATTAAGAATATTTTTATGCCTTTTTTCACATCTAAGCCTGAAGGAACTGGTTTAGGACTCCCCTTTGTTTTGAAAACAATGGAAGACTTGGGCGGTGCGGTTGCGGTTTCTAGCGAAGCAAACAAAGGAACAACGTTTACTTTGGCATTTCCTCGACATTATTTAGAGAGCTGTACAATCAACCAAAAATACACAGCGAACTAAAGATACAGGTTTTATTTTGACGAAATGTTATTCGACCGATTATACTAAACTCATAGATCAAATTGGGAAATAGCAGGTGAATAAGAATGGGGAATGCAAACGAACGCGCACTTAAGTTATTCGTTGTACTATCACGAGCAAATAAAGTGCTGCATGAAGAGACGAATCGGCTAATTTCATCTAAAGGGTTGAATCCGACCGAGTTTGCGGTTCTCGAGTTGTTGTACCACAAAGGAAAACAGCCTATCCAAAAAATTGGAGAAAAGATTTTAATGCGCAGCGGTTCGATGACTTATGTCATCAATAAGCTGGAATCGAACGGTTATTTGCAGCGTGAAGTCAATTCTATCGACAAACGTGTAACGTATGTAGAAATTACCGTCCAGGGCACACAGTTAATGGATTCATTGTTTCCCGGACACGCAGAAAACATTAATAGTTTGCTTTCTTCGTTAAGCAGTGAGGAGCAGGATCAGGCGACTCGACTGCTTCAAAAACTAGGAGTCTCGATACGAGATTTATCTTCAAAAAAAGACTGAACAGCGTAATTACGCCGTTCAGTCTTTTAACATTCGTTTACTTTGTTTCGATCGTTTCTGCCATCTTCAAGAATTCCTCGTAATAGCTTTCATCGTTATTGTCATACATCATGACGCGAACAACCATATCACCTTTTTGGTAAATCATAGCTGTTATTGGACCTTCAGCAGAGGTTACACGATAGGCTTGTACTTTTTCCAAGTCTTTGTTTGTTGGAAGTTGTGAGGCATCTGTCAATTCAACAGGAGTTGCATCTGTGCTAGTAGCTGCAAGTGTCTCCGTCATGTTTTCAACGGCTTTGTCAAAATCAGTATCAGCTGCAGACATCGTTCCGATAACCATGTACTTATCTTCTTGTTCTTTTAGATAAAGAACATCGCGTCCCGGTTCTTCACTCGTCAATTCATAAGCAGGAAGCACTTGAATTTTGAAGTCTTGCTCATCACTATCTGTTTCCACAGCGCCTTCTAAGGCAGCTGCGTCTTCAGCATCACTGCTGTTGGCTTCGGAGTCTGTTGAATCATCAGTTGCATCATCTTCAGCTGCTTCGCCGTTGCTTGCAGTGCCCTCATCGGCAGCTTCTGTATCTTCTGCTCCATCTGTTTCACTTCCAGCGGCATCAGATCCTTCAGCACCTGCATCTTCAGCTTGGTCTGTATTTTCAACCTTTGTCTTATCGTTGTCTTCTTCGCTTGTATCCGTTCCGCAAGCGGCCAATAAAAGTGAGGCAGACAGTGCTGTGTAAAGTAATTTTCTGTTTTTCATACGTTCATCTCCTCCTTATTTCAATTTGACGCAATCCTATAAAAAAAGTTTCAATCTTCTTTTTTTTGAAGGATGGTGTACCGCTTATGATTGATGACAGTTTTCTCTTCCAGGCCTAATTCCTCGAAGTTTTCCATGTACGTTAAGTTCACAATAACCGAGTTATCATTTACTTTTTCAACAATTCCTTGTAATCCATCTTTGAACTCAATAAGTGTTCCAACTTCTGCAATATCTAACTCTTCCATTTCTTCCAACTGATTCAACTCCTTTTGATTCGTTTGTAACTAGTATACTTAACAATAGTAATACAGGTAAAGTATCATGAAACGACTGAATGTACAAATGATTATTGTTTTAAAGATCATATGTCGTTAATTGTCGAAAAGTTTTGACACATATGAAATTGATATATGGTACTATATAGTAAGCTTTGTAATAAATCGTCGGGAGGGGCTGTCTATGGATAATCTGGAATGCAAAATTGAATTGATTCGCAGGGAACTCTTGAAGACTGCAGAAGAAAGAGGTCTCTCCTCCAAAGAGACGGTCAACTTGAGCGTGGAATTGGACCACTTACTGAATGATTATTCTTATGATGAAAAGAGCATGAATGGGAAGCATAGCATTCACGAAAGAAGAACACCTGAAAATAATAAAAAGTTTGGTTGAATATGTTTAAAACTCATACAATAGGGCATATTATAGTTGAACACAGCAACATTCTCATTTCCCCCTTTTGATGACGGTCCTTTCCCAGGGCCGTCTCTTTTTTGTGTTCAGGCAGAAAATGCACTGTGTTTAGGGTATTATTAGAAGAGTGGGCCAATTTTGGAAAGGGGGAATCAGGAAACATGAAAAAAATATCGTTTATCGGTACAGGCGTGATGGGTGCCAGTATCGTCAACCATTTGCTTCAAGCAGGATATCCGGTAACAGTATATACACGTACGAAGGAAAAAGCGGAGCCGCTACTTGCTGCAGGTGCAAAGTGGGCTTCTACTGTAGCACAAGCAGTTCAAGATGCAGAACTAATTTTTACAATGGTTGGTATGCCCTCAGATGTTGAAGACATCTATTTGAAGGATAATGGAATTATTGCGAATGGAAAGAATGGACAAATTGTAGTGGACATGACAACTTCCAGTCCAGCGCTTGCGAAGAAAATCGATCTGGCTGCTGCTGAAAAAGGAATGACTTCAATTGATGCACCTGTTTCGGGTGGTGATGTAGGAGCAAAAAACGGAACGCTTTCGATTATGTGCGGCGGAGAAGAATCAGTTTTTGAACAAGTCAAACCGATTTTCTCCTTGTTCGGAAGCCAGATTATACTTCAAGGCGGAGCGGGAGCAGGACAGCATACAAAAATGAGTAACCAGCTTGCTATTGCAACTAATATGATTGGCGTATGTGAAGCGCTTGCTTATGCTAAGAAAGCCGGATTGGACCCGGAACGCGTCCTAAAATCTATTTCACCTGGTGCTGCAGGATCGTGGTCTCTTTCAAATCTTGGACCTCGTATGCTTGCAGGGAATTTCGAACCTGGCTTTTATACAAAACATTTCTTAAAGGATTTACGCATTGCGCTCGATGAAGCAAGTACGATGAAATTGGATTTACCGGGATTACAACTGGCAATCAATCTTTACGAAGAACTTATGGATAAAGGATATGGAGATAAAGGTACCCAAGTTCTTTTCAAAAAGTATCAATAATAAAAAGGGGCGCGCCTGTTTACCAGGCGTGTCCCTTTAATGTTTGCCATCCAAATAAGAAGACCGGAAAACTTCGGTGTTTGAAACCCGTCTGGCTTTTTTCTTCGGAGGTTTTTTAACTGAAGGCTCAGGGGTGCTCTCCTGTAATGCCCCTGTAAAATTAGTAAGGAGTTCGCGAGCTGCCTTTAAGCTCATACGCTCTTGAGGGTTCCTGAACTCCATATCTTGCTCGCCTAAATGCGGTAACTGTGCGAAGTCTTCTTTTTCAGGGAGAGTGTGAAAGAGGAATTGCTCACATTTGACGAGGACAGTGGAATGCTGTTTGCTGTACTTTGGATTTTCTACAAAATGCAGCCCGACTTTTTCTGCGCCGCCAGTTTCAAGAAGTTTTGCGATTGCTGCTTTCTTCAATTGATAAAGCGGACGATTATCCGGAGCTGTTTTTGCATGCCGGTTAACGGTATAGATTGCTACTGCTAGTTCACGCAGTGAATTGGCATCTGCCAATATGTAGACCCCCCAACTCATTTTTATAAAACATCAATTTGACAGTATTGTACTAGGAAATTAGAAATAAGTATACAAAAAGCGACAAAGATTTTTAAGTTAGATTAAACACTAGAAGAGAAATACAAGGATAGTCGAAGTAGATGTAAAGTAATCTGAGTTGTGGTACAATTTGAATGAGTATTCATTCATTTTACAAGGGGGAATTAAAAATGGACGAGAAAAAAGTTATTATCGTTACTGGCGGGTCAAATGGAATGGGGAAATACATGGCAAAGAAATTTGCTCAAGACGGGGCAAATGTCATTATCACTGGCAGAGACATGGAGAAGTTGAATGCAGCAAAAGAAGAAATTGGTGAAAATGCGTATCCATTTCAAATGGATGTGCGTGAAATAGAAACAATTGAAGCGCTCATCCAATATGCTGATAAGACGTTTGGCAAAATTGATGGCCTTGTGAATAATGCGGCAGGAAATTTCATTGTTCAAGCTGAAGACCTGTCTCCGAACGGTTGGAAATCTGTGATTGATATTGTGTTGAATGGAACGTTTTACTGTTCAAGTGCAGTGATGAATTATTGGAAAGAAAAAGGCCAAAAAGGTGCAATTTTGAATATGCTGGCTACGTATGCATGGGATGCAGGTCCCGGGGTAGTACACTCTGCTGCAGCAAAAGCAGGAGTTATGTCGCTGACACGCACTCTCGCAGTTGAATGGGGCAGAAAATACGGCGTGCGCGTAAACGGAATCGCACCAGGTCCGATTGAGCGGACAGGCGGTGCAGAAAAATTATTCCAATCAGAAAAAGCAGCTCAACGTACGATCCAATCTGTTCCATTGGGCCGTGTAGGCAAGCCTGAAGAAATTGCAGAACTTGCTGCTTTTATTATGTCTGACAAAGCATCCTACATGAATGGCGAAATTGTTACATTGGATGGCGGGCAATGGCTGAACCAATATCCGTTTTAATGGATAGGTTGCCGTGTAAGTGCACATCCTATTTCAACAGGAAGTAAAATGAACCCTGTTGAGGAGGAAAACGATTGTTTGACATTTGGGCGATTCCAATTGGTGTTGTCGTTGCATTGATCGTCATCATTGGAGTGTTATCGATTCGTAAAAAACCGGATTATAATCCGGAAGGTGTACTTAACAGACAAGATAGAAGTGTCGCGAAACCGATAGAGGACCATCCATTCACATTGAATCCAATTTTGTGGGTCATTCTTCTAGCCGCACTATTTGCTGTTATTGTTATTTTTTACTACTGGGCCTCTTTCTCATAAGAAAGAGGTTTTTTCGATTGAACTGGTAATTGTTCATCAAGATTCCTTCACGACTTCTTCATTTTTTAGCGCGCTCTATGATATAGTAGAAGTGCAGCTTTGCTTGAAGTAAATTGCTGCTGGAGGAGCGATTTAAATTGGTTGCTTTGAATAATAGTGACTTTTTGGTTATGCCAATATCCGACTATCTGATTTCTTCTGAAAAGGTTGCGCATGTACAGGTTGGAAATAATGCAGAACATGCTTTACTCGTCCTGACAAAGACGGGATATTCAGCGATTCCTGTTCTTGACGCAAAGTATAAATTAAGAGGTTTGTTAGGCATTGGAATGATTACAGATGCAATTTTAGGGTTAGAACGGATTGAATACGAACGTCTTTCAGATCTAAAAGTAGACGACATAATGCAGACGGATTTGCCATTAATCCGAACGACGGATCGGTTTCAAAAAGGATTAGACTTACTTATTAATCATACGTTTTTATGTGTAACGGAGGAAGACGGTACATTCGCTGGAATCTTAACCCGCCGTGTGATGTTGAAGCAGTTTAAAAAGTATATATATAGCTCAAGATAAACTGCACGTGCAGACAGTTATCAACAAATCTGAAGAGGCTCTTATTAGAGCCTCTTTCTTTTTTAAATAGAACAATTTAAATTCAAGTGATGAACCAATGAAATCTGGAAAAGGGTGTTGACCAAATTTATGAACACAACAGAGATTATGAAAGTCTTAGCAGAGGAAGGGAATATGAGAAAGGCGGCAGATCGGTTATTTATCTCCCAGCCGGCTTTGTCACAACGTCTTCAATCAATCGAGAAGGCTTGGGGAGCCAAATTATTCGTTCGATCCCAAAAAGGTCTAGTCCCCACGGCTGCAGGGGAATTAGTAATCGAATTTGCAAAAGAAACTGTCCAGCGAAAAGAAGAGACGATGGAACAAATTGCCGGGCTGGCAGACAGAGTCCACGGAACACTTAAAATCGCCTGTGCATCTATCGTTGGTCAAACATGGCTTCCTGAAGTGCTGAAAGACTATGTAAAGCACTATCCAGACGCTAAAATCTCACTGATGACAGGCTGGACGTCAGAAATCCTGAAGGCGCTCTATGAAGGAGAAGCTCATGTAGGGATTGTGAGAGGTGAAGTTGAGTGGAATAGCAGACGGACCTATTTGTTTCGGGATCAGCTGTATTTAGTGGATAAGGAAATCACTTCACTCGAGCAATTGAAAGGTACTGAACGGCCATACATCCAATTTAAAAGTGATTCCAATTATTACACGGAAATTCAACAATGGTGGCAGAAGCATTTCTCGAAAAATCCTGGAAGGCAATTGACAGTGGATCAAATGGAAACGTGCCGGCAACTTGTTTTGAATGGAATCGGTTATGCGATATTACCTTCCATCACCTTGCGAGGAGATGAACAGGTGAATAAAATTCCATTGCTGAATAGTGAAGCAGAATTCGAATTGACGAGAGATACATACTTGATTGGTTATGAGTCCAGTTTCGAATTAAAACAAGTGGATGCTTTCTCTAAAGTGATAGAAGCTCATGCGCAAGAATTAAAGAAAGATTCTAGATTACTTGAATGATGGAACTTTTTAGGAATTCAAACGTACTAATTATCGACATTAGCAGAAAAAATTCAGAAAGTGGGGTGGGCTAGGTGAGAAAGTCTTTATGGAAGTCAGTTGCAATGATGGTTTTGCTGGCCGGAATTATAACGCTATGGCCAATGGCAACCGCGTTTGCTGCGCCTGACTTACATGTGTCCGTTAAAACCGGATTGGATCAAAAAACAAAAGAAGGTAAAGGGGCACCCATCGTATTCACAATTGAAAACAAAGGGACCCCCTTTACAGGAGATCTGATTGTGAATACGACAGTTAGTCAAAGCGGCGGTGTCGGACAGTCTATTGAACTAGCAATTGGAGAAGGGGAAAAGCAGACGGTTACCATGATTGTCGACTCCATTCAAGATCCTGCGATGTATGGCAATCCAGTTAAGAAAAACATCTTTTTTTACGAAAATGGCTGGAGATCGGGTAATGAAATCAGCCACTCAGGTACACAGCTCATTTCGGCAGCCACTTTTCCGGAGCAAGCTTTGTTCATTGCAGCACTGTCGGATAACATCGATCGGTTATCTTCGTTAAAAGATCTATATTTGAAAGGCAAGGAAGGAACTCAGCTTTTAAATTTAACAAAGCAAGACCAACCTCCGTTACCCAGTGAATCAGGAGGGTGGGATGCAGTAGATATTATTGCGGTCGATGGGTTTTCCATTACAGATCTCTCTCCAAAGCAACAAGACGCTATGTTGGAGTGGGTGAGAGCAGGCGGGACATTACTCATCGGCGGGTCTCAGAATGTGGAGGCAGAAGCAGGTGTTTTCAGTTCACTGTTGCCGCTTGAGATTAAAGAAAGTAAAGAGTTTACACCGGTTTTATTTAATGAGAAATTTAAAGAGCCTGTTCCAGGATTTCTAGTTGAGAAATCACCGGAGGGAACCGTTTTATTACAGAAAGAAGATACAATCCTTGCAGCCACTCAACTTGTCGGATCCGGTATGGTTCTTCAAACTTCCTTTGCGATGGGGAGCGAATCATTCAGATCTTCTACAGGGGCGAAATCATTTTGGACGGATTTGCTGAACAAAAGCAGCCAACTGCTGGAACAGCGACCTTCTCAAATGTATCACAGTCCCCCGACTGATGATTTAATGTGGACTATCGGTGAAACAAATGAACTTTTTCCATCCTTTAAAGTATCTACACCGCTGCTGTTCGGTATTATTCTCGTATACATTATTTTAATTATCCCGCTTCTTTATTTCCTTTTACGCAAAAAAGATAAAAGGGAGCATGCGTGGTGGATCATTCCCGCAGTTGCGGTTGTTGTTTCTTTTGCGATTTTTGCGTATGGAGGAAAGGATCGCTTGGGGAATTCACAGCTCCAGCACTCTGCGGTCTATCTAGTTGAACCCGACAATACGTTATCGGGGTATTATGCTGAATCTCTTCTCACCGACAAGGCAGGAGATTTTACTTTTTCAATTCAAAAACCGAGTACAGTGACTACAAATTCATCCATGAACTCGATTTTCGGGAATAATATACCAGCTCATGATCGTGCTATTCTAGAAAGAGGCGCAACTGAAGATGTGCTGTCATTCAGAAATCTAGGCTTCTGGAATGTCGCATCAATTTATGGTCAAACAGAGCTTGACGCCGTAGGAAGTTTTGACGTTGATTTAAAACTTGAAAAACAGAAGCTGACAGGAACGATTACGAATAATTTTCCATTCTCAGTAAATGACGTATCCATTCTATCGGGCAGTAAAACGATTGAACTTGGTTCAATTCCTGCGGGGGAAACGATGAACGTTGAAAAAGAAGTGAAAGCTACTGCTCTTGGAGCGAGAAGTTCATCTCAATATGGATATATGAATCCAGTGGCGAATAATCAGGATGATTTGATCAAAATGAGAAAAGAAGGACTGCTTGGCTTTTCATCCACTCATATGAACGACTCTCTAAGTCCAACTTTGTCCGCAACAACAGATACTCAGATCATGGAGCTGACATTGAATGATCGAAAGGCTGAAAACTCACCAATTTCCATGTTGCTGCAGCCAATTACCATTGATACTAAGTTATCGGGAGCGGTGAAAGTGGATAGCGATTTAATGGAGATGCAGCTTCTATCTTCTTCCGGATATCCTGCTGAAGAGATTGATGTAGTGACTAAAGAATATATCTTTACAGAAAAGGAATACAGTCAGACTTGGCAATTACCAAAAGACTTTGCTAATGAAGTAGACAATTGGACGAAGCTACAATTGTTCGGCGCCGATTTTAACCAGTATGACGTCAGTCTTCTTAATGTGAAAACTGGTAATTATGAGCTGTTGGAAGGAAAATCGTCACCAACAGTAGAACCTGCGAGTGATTACGTATCGAAGGACGGAAAAGTGATGATTAAATTGAATTTCAATGATTCTCAAATGGGAGAACCTTCTCATCCGCCTGAACTTCGTTTAACAGGGGAGGTTGCAAAATGATAGAAATCTCGAATCTTACAAAAAAGTACGGGCAATTCAAAGCACTGGATGAGCTGACGTTGTCATTGAACGAAGGTACAGTCTTTGGATTTGTGGGAGCGAACGGTGCTGGTAAGTCCACAACTTTTCTAATATTAGCTACGCTATTACAGCCTACTTCAGGAACTGTGACTATAAATGGTGTGGATGTTACGAAGAAACCCGAAGAGATTCGAAAACTTATTGGCTACATGCCTGATTTTTTCGGAATATATGACCAGTTAAAAGCGCACGAGTATTTAGACTTTTATGGTGCCAGCTATGGAATTCCTATAGAAAAAAGAAATCAGCTGATTACAGAACTTTTGGAACTTGTCAACTTAACGGACAAACGCGAAGCATATGTAGACTCTCTTTCCAGAGGAATGAAACAAAGACTGTGTCTTGCAAGAAGTCTTATACATGATCCGAAAGTGCTTATTCTAGACGAACCTGCTTCCGGTCTGGACCCGAGAGCACGGGTAGAAATGCGAGATATTTTACGTTCGTTGAAAAGCTTAGGGAAAACGATCCTGATCTCGTCACATATTTTACCGGAACTAGCGGAAATGTGTGATGAAATTGGAGTGATTGATAATGGAAAGCTAATTGCTCACGGATCCGTGTCGGAAATACAGGCAAAGCTTCTAGGGGATAAGACGATTACGACAAGAATTTCAGGAGATAGCAGTGCTGCAGTTGCGTTCTTTGAAGAAAGCCCATTTGTTTCTGCAATTTCCCATGAAATTCATGAAGGTGTGTTGTCATTTACATTTAAAGGAGACGACGCTCAACAGTTTCAATTGTTGAGAGAAGCTGTGTTGTCAGGAATTCATATTGTATCGTTTACGGAGAACTCCGTAGATCTAGAAGATGTCTTTATGGAGATTACGAAGGGAGTGGAGCCTAATGAAAAGCAGACTAACTAATCCTGTTCTTGCTAAAGAAGTGAAGCTCCGCTTTCGAAGCCCCAAAAGCTTTATTGGTATATTGCTCTATTTACTGGCCATGTGCATTTTTGTATTTGGTTTTATCTATACCACAACCAGTTTGACTGGAACAATCTATTTCAAACCGTCTGAAAGTGTAATTCTATTCACCTTTTTAACATTTATCCAATTGGGGCTCGTGCTCTTTATTACCCCCGGACTGACTGCTGGTACGATCAGCGGTGAGCGTGAACGTCAAACGCTTCCGATGTTATTGACGACATCTCAAAGTTCGTTCCAAATTGTCACAGGAAAACTACTGTCATCCGTTTTATTTTTACTGCTTCTTATTTTTGCAGGGTTACCTGTATACAGTATGGTATTTTTGTTCGGTGGAATTTCCCCCGTCCTGTTAGTAAAATCATTGTTTTTCCTATTTGTCACGCTTCTAGCGATAGGGAGTCTAGGAGTATTGTTTTCGACATTGATTCGAAGAACGACGGTATCGATGATTGCAACATACGGCAGTATGCTATTTTTCTCTGCGGTCATTCCATTTTTGTTTTTGATTATCATTCAGGTAAATCAATTTGGAGCAATGGGCATGACACCGTCTAAATCATATGTTGGTCATATCCTTGCGTCTATCAACCCCGAAATTTTCTTTGCAACGTTGTTAGAGCAGGAAATTGGTACGGGGATTCAAGAGATGACACAAGTGACGTTCCCGCTTTGGATTGGCTATTTAATTTTTTATGGATTGATCACGATTATTTCCATCTGGATTGCGACCAAGAAACTTAGAGTGAATATGAAAAAACATAAATAAGGAGGCGGGCATCTATGACGGAGCAGTCTGGATATTTGGAAATGATTAAGCAGGCAGTTAACAAAGTAAGAAGAAGTCTGCTGCTAGAGCAAGCACTTACATTCGTTATTCGTGGGGGTGCAATTGCGATTGGTGTTGCAGCTGTATTCATTGCAATATCCAGATTGTTTGTCCTTCCTTATTATGCTCTCTATGCATGGGGGGCTGCTTTTCTGGTGCTTGCCCTTACCCTTGGAGTATTTTTGAAAAAGCGTGTGAAACGAACGGAAGCAGTTCATGCATTGGATCGTTATTTACCAGATAACCTGCTTTTAACTGTGTCGGATAAAGAGATTCAAGCCTCACCGTTTGGCGGGATTTTACTGGAACGTGCCGCAGTTAGACTTCCAGCTGCTGAAAGCTTATTTTCAGCACGTAACAAGAAACCGGTTGAGTGGAAGGTTGTGGGAGCTGGGATAGGTGCAGCTATGATATTGGTTGTCCTTTTTCTATTGCCTTCTCCCGCGCAACAAGAAGCACAAACAATTGTGAAAGAAAAAGAAATTGTAGAAGATCTTGTGAAAGAAACGAAAAAACAGGGTACTCGTTCAAAATCGCCAGCTTTAAAAAAGAAGTTGGAACAGCTGGCATCGGATTTAAAGAAAGCAGACGGATCTGAAAAAGCATTGAAGGAGTTTGTAAAAACTCAAAAGGAGTTAAAACTTCAACAAATGCAATTGATAGAAAAAAAGAGGAACCAAGAGGGCGGCACTAGTAAAAAAGGATTGTCATCTGGGGAAAAGAAGCAGCTGGCAGAATTGGAGAAGCTGGCGGGTCCAATGGCAGACAGAGCGGATAAATCGTACCAAGAGTTAGCGAGTATTGGAAAAGCCCCATCAATTCCCCAATTGGCAGCAGGTCAGTCCGGTTCCAGCAGTCAGAAATCAGGAAAATCATCAACCTTAGATGGAGGCAAAAACACCTCGACTGAAGGGAAGACCGATACACCTGGCAAACCTTCCACAGAAACATCCAAACCATCAGGAAGCCAAGGGCAAAGCCAGCAAGGTCAAGGTCAAGGGCAGGGGCAGGGGCAGGGGCAAGGTCAGGGTCAGGGTCAAGGTCAAGGTCAAGGTCAGGGTCAAGGTCAAGGTCAAGGCCAAGGTCAGGGAGGTAATGCGGGCATCGGCCAAGGCGGCAGAAACTTGTTGTCCATTCCAAATAACCGTCTTGGCAATGCTTCAGGTGAAGACAAAGATGGCGGTAAGCTTGGAGATGGAAAGACGATTGAATCAAAAGATAAGCAGACAACTAATGAGCGGGGAACGATTCGACCGTATGAAGAAGTAGTCGGTCAATATAAAGACGCTTATTTAAAACGGACAGAGCAGCTGCCGTTATCCCCTGAACTGGAAAAAATCTTAACGGATTATTTTTCATCCATTGAATAACTTAATTTGAAAGGAGAACTTGCTATGAGTGATCTACTGGAACCATTTGAAGAAATGAGTCAGAAAATGAGTGAAGTCCGAAAAGAAATCGAGAAGTTCATCGTTGGACAGGAACAAGCCATTGAATACACGCTGTTGTCGATACTTGCGGATGGCCATGCTCTTCTTGAAGGGGCCCCCGGACTTGGAAAGACGATGCTCATCCGAACAATTAGTGAAGCACTGGATCTTTCTTTTAAGCGTATCCAGTTCACGCCAGACCTTATGCCGTCAGATATTACAGGAACAACTCTTTTGGAAAGAGATGAGGAAGGGCGCCAGCGTTTTACGTTTAACGAGGGCCCCTTATTCAGCCAGCTCGTATTGGCAGATGAAATCAACCGTGCCACACCTAAAACTCAGAGTGCGCTGCTAGAAGCGATGGGAGAAAAAACAGTGACGGTGTTGGGGAAGACCTATCCAATGGAAAAGCCGTTTTTTGTACTTGCAACTCAAAATCCAATCGATATGGAAGGCACATATCCATTGCCAGAAGCCCAATTGGACCGTTTTCTATGTAAAATCAACTTGCTTCATCCATCTGCTGGCGAATTAAAAGAAATTGTAAAACGTACGACGGGAACTGCAATCATATCTATTCAGAAAGTAATTAGCAGAGAAGAGTTGCTTCAAGCTCAGAAACTTGTTCGGGAAATCGTTATAGCAGAAGAAATGATTGACTATGCGATACAGCTTATCTCAATGACTCAACCTAAATCGGAAGAAGAAAATGAATGGGCTCAGTACATTCAGTTCGGAAGCGGTCCCCGCGGGTTGCAGGCGATCATCCGACTTGCAAAAGCAAGAGCATTTCTATCCGGGCGGGTTCACGTATCTATCGGGGATATTCGGGCTGTTGCAAAACCAGCGCTGCTTCACCGTATCCAGCTGAACTATGAAGCTGAAACTGAAGGCATTTCAAATGAGACGTTCCTCGATCAAGTGCTAGTGAGTATCCGGAGGGAGGCAGTCGGTTAATGACTTCTTTCTTTCCTACGGGTTTATCTGCACGTCTCAGCCGATTGTCTTTTGTCCAGCACGGAGGGCGTCTTGGACATCATAAAGGGAGTCATGTGTCTAAAAAAACCGGCGCCTCTCTGGAATTTTCTGATTTCAAAGAATACCATCCCGGCGATGATATTCGTCATATCGACTGGAACGTGTACGCTCGAACTGACTCTTACTTCATTAAACAATTTTTAGATGAGCAGGAAATGCGTGTTCATATCGTACTCGATGCGAGTAAGTCCATGGACTTTGAAGATAAGTGGAAGTTTGCACAGCAAATTGCAATTGGGCTTGGACAAATCGCATTAAAGAATGGCGATACAGTTTCTATTAGCAGAATGCTTCACGGGAAAAAGCAATTGTTCACACGTAAAGGTGCGCGGCAGGCGGGTTCGTGGACGACATATATAAGCCGTTTTGAAAAACCTTCAGAAACGCATGGTCTGTTAGATGGAATACATGCCATTCCCAAAGGGACGACGTTGTTATTCGTTGTCACGGATGCGTTAGAACCGAACGAACAGCTGGACCGGCTGTTTAAACAGCTGTCAGCAAGATGCAGGGATGTCCGACTAGTTTCCATCCGTTCGAAGTCAGAGCTCGGCCCTGACTATCAAGGAGACATCCGGTTCATTGACAGCGAAAGTGAAAAGATTTCAGAAGTGACGATGATGCAATCCGTGGAAACTGCATATCAGCTTCAACAGAAAAATCACCAGTTACGCATGCTGGAAAGTGCAGCGAAATATGGAATTGGCATGCTTATGACGACACCTCAAACAGGACCAGAGGATGTATTTACAATGCAAATGCGCAGGCAGGGCTGGGTGCGCTAGGAAGGGGGAATCCCTATGGGGTTTGCTAGTTTGACGAACCTGTGGACATTGGTATTTCCGTTAGCGGTAGTTGTCTATTATCTATTCAGGAAACGTTTTGAACCGAGAACAATTTCGTCAACATTATTTTGGGATGAAGATCGCAGGGAAGAAAATGTGTCTCCATTCATTCGCAATTTGCAGCGCAATGCTCTTTTCTACTTGCAACTGCTATCGCTGCTGTTATTTGTATGGCTGCTCCTAGGACCATACACTAAGCAATCCCATACTGAAGGCATTCCTATCGTTTTCATCGTCGATAGTTCTGCAACCATGCTGGCAACGCCAAATGAAGCCACACTTTTTAAGATGAATCAGGATAAGATGCAAAGCTTGCTGGAATCAGCCGAAGGACGGCCGGTTTCCATCGTGATCACGGGAAAAGAACCAGAATTCGTCTTGCAAAACAGTAATACCCAAACAGCTATAAAAGAAGTGAATTCGTTAAGCATTCAATATGAACAAAGCCACATAGATACATCTATTGAGCTGGTGAAGTCGATGTATAGTGAGCAAGGTGCAGAAGTTCATATCTTCACGGATGCGTTGGAACGGACAGCGTTGGCCTACGAAGGAACGAACATGAGCTGGCATGTACATATGAATGACCAGAAAGTTAACAATCACTCCATTGTCCGATTTGGGGCGAATTTACGTGATGGGCAAGTAGCTGCAATCGTAAAATTACAGCATGATACTGATAAGAAACAGGCTGGGACCATTCAGTTAACAGAAGCTGATTCAGGAAAAGTGCTTGCTGAAGAAACGTTTGTAGGAGAACCAGGCAGTGAAGAATTGATTTCTTTTAAAAAGATTGATACGGATGCCGCTGCGCTTCAAGTTGAAGTGATCGATAAGGATGGGTATCGCGCGGACAACGTCAGCTATGCGCTGCTGGCGACTGAACGTGCGAAAGTAGTAGTAGATGCTGAACTTCATGAGCTGCTGAAAAAAGCTGCGCAAGCTATTCAGGAAGAAGTCACGATCGATAGTGGAGAAGACTTCGATGAAAACAGCATTTTACGAATCACGAGTTCAGAAAGTTTTCTTGGAAAAGGGGAACGCCCAATCCTTTTAGTTGGACGCGATGATGCAGAACCTGTTGCGGCAAAAGGAGAGGTTTCTGTTTCCAATGATCCATTGTTTTCAATTGCAGCTCCAACAGACATGTACGTGGAAGAAATCTATCCTTCTTTTGAAGGCTATGAGGTACTGGCGAGTATCGGAAAAGACCCGCTTATTCAGCGATCCCCGCGTGGAGATATTATTTTTCTGGCAGACTTGGAAGCGACAGACTGGCCTTTGCAACCCACGTTCCCTCTGTTCCTATGGAGTGTCGTAAAGTCCCTGTCAGAGGATGCTGAAACGCTCGGCGTATTCACTCCGCTTCAACGGAAGTCTGTGGTGATGGCGGAAGCTGCGGATATTTACGAGATGTCTGGATCTTATTTGTTCACGACGGAATCAGCGAATACATTACGAGCTCCAGCAAAACCTGGAATTTATAAAGCAACAGATGGGACGACGGACAAACTATTTGCCGTTCAGCTCGATTCTTCAGAAAGACGTTTAGCTGCAGGAGATTCTTATACAACCGGAAATCTAACTGCAAAAGGTACGGAAAAAGAGCAATTCGTTCCGGTCATTTGGCCATTTCTTTTACCGCTCTTGCTGATATTACTCGTAGAATGGGAGGTGCAGCGACGACGTGGATATCCGTATTGATCATCCTTTATGGTTACTCATTTTAGTCCCTATTGCAGTCTATCTGATTTTCACATGGCGCTCTGTTCAACGGAAAACACTTAGAAGCGCACTCCTTTTTGTACTTCGCAGTGCTGCCATCTTCTTCCTGACAGCTGCTCTAGTTTCACCTTTTTTAGTACTTTACAATAAAGAAGAGCAAATTTTGTTCCTAGCTGATCGTTCGGCTTCCAACTTAGGGACCTCTAAAGAAATGGATGCATTCATCGATCAAAGTCTGCGATCCAAAAAAATGAATCAAGCGGTAGGATTGTATTCGTTTGCTGGTGATTTCCGGACAGACACATCCTTAACAAAAGAGCAAGTGCGGCTTCCTGAGACTGGTTCACTTGATGATGCAGGAGAAACAGATATTGAAAAAGCGTTATCTCTTGCAAATGCGGTTGGTTCCGCTAAATCTGCAACTCGAATTGTTTTGTTAACAGATGGTTTGCAAACTCGCGGAGATGCGTTAAGCTACCTTCATAAATTCACAGATAGCCGTGTTCAAATAGATGTCGCGAAACTGAACCACCAAACGTTTCCTGATGCTGCATTAACGAAATTGGATGTGCCGCGAACGGCTTATGCGGGTCAACAGCAGCTGATGACAATTGAAGTAGATGCTTCTGATCGGACAACAGGTACCATTTATTTATATCAAGATGATCGTATCTTAGGTGAAGAGAAGATTGAACTGATTCCGGGAAAGAATCAATTCACGTACCCGTTGCCTGCAGCGGAAACTGGATTAGTGAAGTATGAAGCGAAGCTTGTAGTGGAAAATGATCACTATTTAGAGAATAATCGAATGTTCGCTGCGGTTACTGTTCAAGGTCAGCCATCCGTATTGGTTGTTGAAACAGAGGAGTATCCATCGGTTATACCTGGTATGTTGGATCAGGATGCCCTGAACGTCACTACGATGCTGGCAGAAGATTTACCATCAACTTTATCTGGGTACTTACCGTATCAAGCGATTATCTTCGACAATGTGCCGGGCACTATTGTTGGAGAAGATAAAATGGCTATGATTGAACAAACCGTAAAGAATTTCGGAACAGGTTTCATGATGACCGGAGGAACTAACAGTTTCGGACTTGGCGGTTATTTTAAAACACCGATTGAAACTCTTTTACCTGTAGAGATGGAAGTGAAAGGTAAAGAAGAACTTCCTTCCCTAGGACTGGTCATCGTCATGGACAGATCCGGAAGTATGAGCGGATCGAAACTGATCCTTGCACGGGAAGCCGCAGCCCGTTCAGTCGATTTACTTCGTGAAAAAGACACGTTCGGCTTCACTGCATTTGATGATAGTATTTGGGAGGTTGTTCCGGTAGGACCTCTTACCAATAAAGAAGACGTTACCGCAAAAATCTTATCCGTACCTGCTGCAGGCGGAACCAATATATTCCCTTCTGTGGCTAAAGCCTATGAGGATCTGGCAGAGCTGTCTCTTCAG
This sequence comes from Sporosarcina sp., assembly GCA_029257435.1. GTDB lineage: Bacteria > Bacillota > Bacilli > Bacillales_A > Planococcaceae > Sporosarcina. The sequence continues at coordinate 34,234 of JARIBI010000104.1, forward strand.
AGGAAGCATGTCATTCTGTTAACGGATGGCCAGTCTCCCATGCCTGCAGGATATCTAGATATCATTGAAGAAGCGAAAAGTAACAACACAACGTTATCCACAGTAGGAATCGGCTCAGATGCAGACCAAACCTTACTCGAGGAAATGGCTGCAGCAGGTGGTGGACGCTATTATGGTGTTACTGATGAATCTACCGTACCTGCAATTCTGTCTCGTGAAACGATAACGATGACGAGGACCTATATCGAAGATAATCCTTTCTACATGAAACTTGGCAATGTTGCCGAGTGGAATGAGCTATTTGCAGATGGGGTTCCACAAATGAATGCTTATATCGCTACGACTGCTAAACAAACAGCAGACGTTGCTGCAATTAGCCCGAAAGAGGATCCGATTATTGCAGAATGGAAATATGGACTCGGGCGGACTGTTGCATTCACATCGGATTCATCCGGGAAGTGGTCTGGAGAACTGGCTGGCTGGGAGGACTATCCTGAGTTTTGGAATACCGCCATGAGAAGAATTTTACCATCTTACAGCTCGGCACCTTACGTTTTGACTCAGGGGACAGGCGGGAAATTCACGATTACGGATACAAGTGGTGAAGCCGCATTTCTGGAAGTATCAGCGGTTACTGAGACAGGCGAGGAAATAGAAGTCCTTGAAGACCAGACAGCACCCGGCGAGACAAGTATTTCACTCGATACAGTACCAGGGTTGGTTTACCTCAGTGTTACAGATGACCAAAACCGCCTGTTTGAAACTGGGGTTACGATTCCTTATGGGGAAGAGTATAAACCAAAAGCGCCAAACGAAGACTGGTTAGCAGCAATTGCGAAAGAAACGGGCGGACGTGTATTGGAAGATCCAAAGGATGCATTCCGAACGCTTCCTTATCGTGGAGAAGAACGCAAACCCATTACAACATGGCTATTGTTCGGATCTCTAATTCTGTTCTTTGCAGACATTACATTGCGCCGTTTCAGCAGATTTGTGCCTGTGAAGAGAAAGAAGTCACTCCTTGAAGACGTAGACACTGCAGGTCCAACGAGTGTTACCGAACTGCTGAAACAAAAGCGTAAGCGATAGATGTATAGTCAAAACCCCAAAGCGCACTGTTTAGCGGCTTTGGGGTTTTGAAGTTTAAGAACGTGTAGCAGCTAATGTCTCTGTATTCTTCTTTGCCCATGTGGCGGCTATGAAAAAGCAGGTGAGAAGAATAATGGTACCTAGGAAATATGGAGCTGTCATCTTCCAATCGAAAACGAATCCAGCAAGTGCAGGACCCACCATGTTGCCTAAGCTCATATAGGCATTCATCATTCCAGCTGCATAGCCTTGTTCGTTGCCGGCAAGTTTTGAAACTAACGTATTTACTGCAGGTCTCAATAATGCAGTAGCAGTTGAGAAAATCGTTGCCACTAGCAGGATTGACCAAAACATGTTAACGAATGTAATGCTGAGCATCGCTGCAGCTGCAATGACTAAATTGATAAGGATGACTCTCATTTCACCAAAACGCTTGAACAGCCGATTAATAACAAATGTCTGGATAATGACACCAACGAATCCGCCCACTGTAATAATGACTGCAATCATGAGGGGCGTATAGTTGTATTTAATGCCAACGTAGAGTGAAATGGTCGATTGGAAGTTTGCTAGACCGAAGGAGAAAACAAACATGACCAGCAAGACGACGAAATAGGACGTCTTTGCAGAGCGAGCAATTTGTTGAAACAAGTTTTCTGTCCGCCGCGGTCCATTTTCAGCCGCGGGACTTGGGGCAGGATTCGGTAAAATATAGATGGACATGACTGCAGCGAATAACGCAGCACCTGCGGCGAAGTAAAAGGGGAACTGAAGTCCGAATTTAGATAGAAAACCTCCAATTCCCGGTCCTATCATGAAACCAAGAGACATAGATGCGCCAAGGAGCCCCATACCGCGACCGCGTTCTTCGAATGTGGTAATGTCTGCGACAAAAGCCATCATCGGAGGAATTAAGAATGCTGATCCAAAACCCGAGAAGAATCGAGCGACGAAAAGCATCCAAAGTTCGGTCGAAAGTCCAAAAGCCAGTTGAGACACTCCATAGAGAATGAGTCCGAAAATGATAATATTCTTTCGTCCATGTTTATCTGAAAGAGAACCGGAGACCGGTGAAAATATAAATTGTGCAAATGAAAACACGGCAATGAGTGCGCCAAGTGCAGTACCAGCTACGCCGAACGTACCCAGGTAGTCAGGCATGATGGGGATGATCAGTCCAATTCCTGACATGGTAATGAACATATTGAACATCAGAATATAAATCGCAAATGATGTAGATTTAACTGCCACACGGGTTCCTCCTTACTATTCAGTTTTATCCTCGCCTAAGTTTAGCATACCGCTTGTCCAACCTGTGTCCGAAGCGCTCAGATGATTCTTGTAATACTGATAACTCGCGTATTTCAACGTACATTCATATTTGAATTGAGTAGATTGCCATGGGGATAGTGGAAGTGATCATAAACCCGGTGAAACGCTCATAAAACTTCCAAAGTGATCATAAACATCAAAATGTGCTCATAACCTGAGGGAAGTGATCATAAACCCCAGAAAATGCTCATAACCCATGAAGAGTGATCATAAACCCCAGAAAATGCTCATAACTCATGAAAAGTGATCATAAACAAAAAATGCAATCACTAATCCATTCATTCAACCTCGCGACCGACCAAATCCTTCCACTAAAAAAGCAGAAGCGGCAATGCGCTTCTGCTGTACCCAACCAACTTACTTCATATTCATCTTAAACTCCAAGAACAATTCATTGTACGTACCCAGCATTTCCAAGCCCAAATCTTTGTACACTTCCAAGTGATCCCGTGCTGCTTCGTCCGGATAGTACCGTTCATCAGCAACCACTTCTGGGTCCAAAAGATCTAACGCTTTTACGTTTGGCGTTGAATAGCCCACATAGTCCGCATTTTGAGCTGCCACTTCAGGACGTAACATAAAGTTGATAAACTCGTAAGCCCCATCAATATTTTTCACTGTTTTTGGTATGACGATGTTATCAAACCACAAGTTTGATCCTTCATCGGGCACCACATACGTGATGTCTTCGTTCTCTGACATCATATCTGCGGCTTGCCCGGACCAGATAAGTGAAACCGCAGCTTCGTTATTCATCATCATCTGTGTTACTTCATCACCAATGACAGCTTTAATATTCGGGCTCAGCGTTTTCAGCTTATCCGCAGCTTCTCGTAATTCACCCAAATCGGTCGAGTTCAGTGAATAACCTAGAGAATTTAAGCTCATCCCAATGACTTCCCGGGCGCTATCCACAAGCACAGCCTCTTGTTTAAGTGAAGGATCCCATAAGTTATCCCAGCTCTCAAATGTTTGGCCTTCTAACAAAGTAGGATTGTAAGCAATCCCGAGCGTTCCCCAGAAATAGGGGATTGAATACGTGTTGTCAGGGTCAAACGGTAGATTCATGAAATAGGGATCAATATTTTTGATGTTGGGAATTTTTTCGTAGTCAAGAGGAATGAGCAAGTCTTTTTCCCGCATCATTTCCACCATATACTCGGACGGAACTGTGAGGTCATAAGACGTACCGCCTTGCTCGATTTTCCCCATCATCCCTTCGTTCGAATCGAAGGTTTCATAGATGACATTGATGCCCGTTTCTTTTTCGAATTGCTTAATAAGATCAGGGTCAATATATTCACCCCAGTTATAGACGGTTAGTGTATTCCCACCCGATTGTGCACCGCTTTTAGCGAGCTGTGCGTTAATAATCATGAGAATGGCTGCAGTTGCCGCAATTAAGATTGCTCCACGTACTAACGCTTTCATCGTTTCACCCCCGCAGCAGGTGTTTTAGGGCGGTTTGAGATGAAGTAATAGCCTAAAATCAGCCCGGCTGTTATTACAAAGATGAGACCAGATAGTGCATTGATGGTTAACGTGACGCCCGTTCGAGCCATTGAATAGATTTCAACAGAAAGAGTTGAGAATCCATTACCAGTTACGAAGAACGTCACAGCAAAGTCATCCAGAGAGTACGTGAGTGCCAAGAAGAAACCAGCGAATATCCCGGGTTTAATGAATGGCAAAATAACTCTTGACATGATTTCTCTGCGAGTTGCCCCTAAATCCAATGCCGCATCGATCAGTGTCGGACTCATTTCCTGCAGTTTCGGCAACACCATAATGACGACGATTGGAATACTGAACGCAATATGGGAAAGAAGTACAGAAGCGAATCCGAGTTTGATGCCAACCAGCGTAAACAGGATCAGAAAGGAAGCACCGATGATAACATCTGGACTTACCATCAGAATGCTGTTCATCGAAAGCATCGCATTCCGCATCGCTTTGTTTTTCATGTAATGGATTGTGATCGCACCCATGACTCCAATTGCTGTAGAAATCAAAGCAGAGAGGAGGGCGACGACCACTGTGTTGAGTACGATGACGATGAGCCGCTTATCTTCAAATACAGCCGCGTAATGCTCCCATGTGAAAGACTCGAAATGGGACATCGTGCCGCCCGAGTTGAATGAGTAAAAAATCAAGTAAAATATCGGTGCATATAAGACAAGAAAGACAGCCGTCAAATAGATTTTTGGGAGTTTACCGTTTCTTTCCACTTCCAGCCACCCCCCTTTCGTTCGCACTCGTTAGAAGCAAAATAACAACCATGAATACTATTAAGAACACAGCAATCGTCGAGCCCATTCCCCAGTTTTGTGTGACAAGGAATTGCTGCTCAATTGCTGTACCAAGTGTGATAACTTTGTTTCCTGCAATTAGGCGAGTAATCATGAACAATGATAAAGCAGGGATAAATACAACTTGAACACCTGACTTCACGCCGTTGAGCGTAAGCGGCCAAATAACACGCCTGAAAGTGATCCAAGCATTCGCACCGAGATCACGCGAGGCGTCTATTAAAGCAGGATTCAATTTATCAAGCGCATTGAAAATCGGTAATATCATAAACGGAATGAAGATATAAACAGATACAAACACGAAACTGAAGTCTGTGAACAAGATCTGTTGTTTTCCGATGCCGACAGATTCCAGCAAAGCATTAACCGGTCCATATAAGCCCATCAATCCGATGAACGCATAGGTCTTCAGTAAAAGATTAATCCACGATGGGATAATGATTAGCAGCAGCCACAACTGCTTATGCTTTAATTTAGTTAAGAAATAAGCTGTAGGGTATGAGATTAACAATGAGAAAAACGTAATGAGAAAGGCATACCAAAATGAGTTCACTGTCAGTTTTAAATAGACAGAGGTGAAAAAGTTTTTATAGTTATCGATTGTGAAATTGCCGCTTAAATCGAAAAATGAGTAGTACACGATAAGACCGATTGGGGCAATGACGAAAAGGAGTATCCAAAGAGAGTAAGGAACCATGGACAAACGTAAGCTAGCGCGATTAGTCTTCATCCGCCGCACCATACGCTTCTAGCCGCGCATCATAATCTTCTTCAGATTCGTTAAGACGCATGACGTGAATGTTTTCTGGGATGAAGTCTAAACCGATTTGCATGCCAACCTCCGCTTTTTTCGTTGAATGGACGAGCCATTCGTTGCCATCTTGGTCATAGGTTGAAATTTCATAATGCACACCGCGGAAAAGGGAAGTGTCGACGGTGACTGTCAGTTTTCCAGCATCCACAGGAGTAATTTCTATGTCTTCCGGACGGAGTACGATATCCACTTTTTCATTAGGCTGCAGGCCGGCATCGGCGCATTCAAAACGTTTTCCGTTGAATTCAACAAGATAGTCTTCAATCATGACGCCAGAGACGATATTTGATTCACCGATGAAGTCCGCAACGAACCGGTTGATAGGCTCATCGTAAATATCAATGGGTGTTCCCGATTGCTGGATTTGCCCCGAATTCATAACGAAGATTTCATCAGACATCGCAAGAGCCTCTTCTTGGTCGTGCGTTACGAAGATGAACGTCTTTCCTAGACGCTGCTGCAGTTCACGCAGTTCATACTGCATCGCTGAACGCAATTTCAAGTCCAATGCAGAAAGCGGTTCATCTAACAATATGACTTCCGGATCGTTGATGATTGCCCGTGCAATCGCGACCCGCTGGCGTTGACCGCCAGACATCTCTGTAATTTCCCGGTTTTCATAACCAGAAAGATTGACGAACTTCAGTGCTTCTTTCACCCGTCGATCCACTTCGGCTTTTTTCACTTTTTTGATGCGTAATCCGAATGCAACGTTTTCATAGACGTTTAAATGAGGGAACAATGCGTAATCCTGGAAAACAGTGTTTACTTGGCGTTCATTTGCAGGTGTTTGATTGACCGATTTTCCATTAAAATAAATGGTCCCTTCTGAAGGCTCTGAAAACCCTGCAATAAGGCGCAGAATCGTTGTTTTTCCGCAGCCCGAAGGACCAAGAAGTGTGTAGAACTTTCCGCGTTCCATTTCAAATGAAACACCATCTAATACAGTTGTGTCTTCGCCGAAACGTTTGATGACATTCTCAAAGCGAATGATTGGTTGTGTGGACAATGAGGGTCCCCCTTTTTATAAATAAGATTCTGTAGCGACCAGTAAGAGTTCGCTGTTACCTTCGTGTGCATTTGATATGCGGTGCTGGTCTTCTGCAGAATAGTAAACCGCATCACCTTCACTTGCTGTATAAATACGAGTCCCTATCTCTATTTCAACCTTCCCTGTAAGAACATAGATAAACGTTTCGGAAAGAGAAGGGGCAAATTGTTTAAGCTCACCATTATAAGAGAATGTAATATGTACGGGTTCCATTTCATTTTCATTGGATCTGGGAATGAGCCAACGAATTTTGTAATGCAGCTCATCGTTGATATACGTTGTTTGGTCTTCTGGTGAGTAAACAACGGGATTACTCTTCTTGGTTTCGTCAAAGAAATCTTTTGGCGTTGTTCCAAGGACTTCGAGCAAAGAGAAAAGAGTTTCAATAGAAGGAGAATTCAAATCTCGTTCTAATTGAGAAATGTAACCTTTCGACAAATCAGTGCGTTCACCAAGCTCTTCTTGAGTGAGCCCGCTTTGTAATCGCAGCCGTTTAATTTTGCTGCCGATCTGCATGTAGCATCCTACTTTCTTAAAAGTTTACTATAACTGAACTTCTAGTTTACTTTTAGCGTCTTTCATTATACAAAATCCACAGAGGAAATCAAGCATGAATTTATCCAGAAACAATAAGTTGCTGCTCTATCGTTGGCGCTTGGTTTTAATAGCGCAGCAAAAAGGAATAAATAACGGGCTTTCGTTGAATTATCGATGGAGGAGTAGTAGAATAATACCAAAGAAATGGGGGACTCCGTTTGGGCGAGAAAATGCTGTTTTATTTTGACCCGGAAGACCGGCACTGGAATAATTTGATGAAGTCTGTACTCAATGATGATAAGCAAACGATAACTGATGGCAGTTCCCAAGTGTTTTTATACAATAATAAAAAGATGATTGAATGGGCCGATATGGCGGATTATTGTGTCCGATGCATGGCCTCACTCGTTTACAATGAGGAATTCGATTCTGTCTACTGTGCATCGTGCGATGAGTGGCGGGAAGTGTCGTGTGAAGATCCGTCGTGCGACTATTGCGGGGACAGACCCGCAAAGCCTTCGATGTGTCATGATAGTGAAGAGTCCTGAAAGACCTTCTTCTCAATTACATTACATTTATCGATAATGATTATTATCTGTGAGTCATTCTAATTGATATTATACCTAGCATTTGTTAAGCTATAGAAGAATTGAGCGGATGAGAATTCTGCCCATAAGATAATTGGAGGGATTTTGAATGGTAGAACGCATGGTTGGTAAACAAGCCCCAAGATTTGAAATGGAAGCTGTAATGACGGACAAGTCATTCGGTAAAGTAAGCCTTGAAGAAAACATGAAAAATGATAAGTGGACAGTATTGTTCTTCTATCCGATGGATTTCACATTCGTCTGCCCGACAGAGATTACTGCAATGTCTGATCGCTACGATGAGTTTGAAGACTTGGATGCTGAAGTAATCGGTGTTTCTACAGACACTATCCACACGCATAAAGCTTGGATCAACACAGACCGTAAAGACAATGGTCTTGGAGATTTGAATTACCCGCTTGCTGCAGATACTAACCACGAAGTGGCTCGTAACTACGGCGTGTTGATTGAAGAAGAAGGAATCGCGTTACGCGGTCTTTTCATCGTCAATCCTGAAGGTGAAATGCAATATCAAACAGTATTCCACAACAATATTGGCCGCGATGTAGATGAGACACTTCGTGTACTTCAAGCATTGCAAACTGGCGGACTTTGCCCAGCTAACTGGCGTCCCGGTCAAAAAACTCTCTAATCACATACACTAACAATTGTATTGAAGTTCCCCGCTAAGATTTTACAGCGGGGATTTTTATCCAAGAGGAGGAACTATCTCATGAAATTACGTGATCAAATGCCAGAACTCGCTGGCGCAACAGCATGGTTGAACGGGGAAATTACTAAATCAGAACTTGTTGGCGAGAAACCGACTCTCATTCATTTCTGGTCGGTCAGCTGCCATATGTGTAAAGAAGCAATGCCGGATGTCAATGCATTCCGTGATAAATACAAAGACGATTTGAATGTGGTCGCTGTTCATATGCCGCGTTCTGAAGATGATGTGGATTTGGAAAACATTAAAGCAATCGCTGCTGAACATGATATTACACAGCCAATTTACGTAGACAGCGAGCTTAAATTAAACGATGCGTTTGAAAATCAGTATGTACCTGCATATTACGTATTTGACAAAGATGGTCAGCTTCGTCACTTCCAAGCTGGCGGAAGCGGTATGAAAATGCTTGAAAAGCGCGTGAACCGTGTTCTGGATGAAATGAAGAAATAAAATATAAAACCCGGCGTCCGTACTATGGACTGTCGGGTTTTCTCGATATTTGAGAGAGCGGCGTAGCTGTGGTAAACTTAACGCATTCTTACGTGAATCGGAGAGATGAGATATGAAAAAGGAATTTGTCGTCATCGGCCTCGGCCGTTTTGGTGGAAGTATCGTAAATGAACTAATCGAATTAGATGCTTCGGTTATGGCGATTGACAAATCTCAAGAGCGGGTAGATGAATTTGCCCAAATTGCGACGCAGGCGGTAGCAGCGGATACAACCGATGAATCGTCTTTACGATCACTGGGAATTCGTAATTTTGAACATGTTGTTGTAGCAATTGGTGAGAATATCCAAGCGAGTATTTTAACGACACTTATTCTCAAAGAGCTTGGCGTGCAGATGATCACAGTGAAGGCACAAAATGATTATCATGAAAAAGTATTGCGAAAAATCGGGGCGGACCATGTCATCCATCCAGAACGTGATATGGGACGACGCATTGCGAACCGGATGGTTTCAAACGATATTCTTGATTACTTAGAACTTTCCGATGAGTATTCAATTGTGGAAATTCGTGCGAATGAAAAACTGTCGGGTGCAACGCTGATTGACTTAGACATTCGTGCCAAATATGGCGTTAACATCGTCGCAATCAAACGAGAAGATCACATTTTAGTTTCTCCTCAAGCGATTGAAGAGATTCGATTGAATGACGTCCTGATCGTTATTGGATCCGATGTGGATATTCATCGATTTGAGAAAAAAGTATTGCATTAAAAAACAGCCTTCACCGATTTTACGAATCGGTGAAGGCTGTTTTGATTATACTTCCAAAATCACAGGTAGAATCATAGGTCTGCGTTTTGTTTTATCATATAGGTAAGAGCTGAGTGAGTCGATGATGTCGCTTTTCAGCACACCGATATCCGCTGGTCCTGTTGACAATTTGCGATGCATTTGACGGGTTAACATATATTGCGCTTCGTTAATCATCGCACCTGATTCACGCATATAAACAAAACCGCGGGATATCAAATCCGGACCTGATACAACACGGTTGCGTTTCTTATCAATTGTTGCGACAACAATAACAAGACCGTCTTCGGAAAGATTTTTACGATCACGGAGAACGACATTTCCGATATCCCCAATTCCACTGCCGTCAATATAGATATCTCCTGAAGGTACTCGTCCAGCAAGACGTGCCGTATCTTCAGTGAGGGCAAGAACATCTCCGTTTGACATGATGAAGATATTATCAGGCTCTACGTCACATGCAATGGCCAGCTCTTCATGCATCTTTAACATCCGGTATTCACCGTGGATAGGCATGAAGAATTTTGGCTGAATTAGACGGAGCATCAGTTTTTGTTCTTCTTGTGAACCGTGACCAGATGTATGGATATTGTTGAGTGCGCCGTGAATGACTTCCGCGCCAGCGCGGAACAAAGCGTTGATCGTCTTATTAACACTTAATGTATTACCTGGAATCGGTGAAGACGAGAAGATGACCGTATCACCGGGTTGAATCTGAACCTGACGGTGTGTACCGTTAGCAATTCGAGACAAAGCAGCCATCGGTTCGCCTTGACTGCCTGTACATAAAATCATCACTTCGTTTGCAGGCAAGCGGTTAATGCTTTGCGCATCTACAAAAAGATCTTTTGGTGCATCGATGTAGCCAAGTTCCCGGCCGATTGTTATCGCGTTATCCATGCTGCGACCGAAGACAGCAACTTTCCGTCCGTGAATTTGTGCAGCTTCAATTACTTGTTGCAAACGGTGGATATTCGACGCAAACGTTGCGAAAATGACACGTCCATCTACTTTTCTAAAGATATCATTCAAGCTATCCCCGACTTTACGTTCCGACATTGTAAAGTTTGGAACTTCAGCATTTGTACTATCTGAGAGCAGACATAGTACGCCTTCGCTGCCGATCTTCGCCATTTTAGCAAGGTTGGCAGGCTCTCCTACAGGGGTGAAGTCGAATTTGAAATCACCTGTGTGTACGATATTACCTGAAGGAGTTTTTACAACGACCCCGTACGCATCAGGAATACTGTGCGTTGTGCGGAAGAATGATACGGATGTTTTTCGGAATTTGAAAACATCTTCTTCACCAAACTCGATGAGCTTCGTTGAACGAACGAGACCATGTTCTTCAAGCTTGTTGCGTAATAATCCAAGCGCCAATTTACCACCGTAAACAGGCATATTCACTTGTTTCAATAAGTAAGGGATTCCTCCGATATGGTCTTCGTGACCATGGGTGATGAAGAGTCCTTTAATTTTATCTGCATTGCGTTTCAAATACGTGTAATCAGGAATGACGTAGTCAATTCCAAGTAAATCGTCTTCTGGGAATTTAATACCCGCGTCAATCAAGATGATTTCATCTTGAAATTGAACGGCATATGTGTTCTTACCGATTTCACCTAGTCCGCCTAAGGCGAAAACGGCAGTCTCATTATTTTTTATAGATTTCATGCATTACACCTGCTCAAGCTCGAAGTGTTCAGAAGCTTGCTCGTATTTGAGATGCTCCCCTTCAAGTAGCTGGATGATTTCGATGTTGTAATTGCGGTCTAGTAACTTTTTGCGTACTTCGCGTTGAGTTTCTGCTTCTACATACATCGTTTGTGTATTTTCGCGGACAGGTACTTGTACCTTGGTTTCTTGGTAATAAACTTTAAAGATCATGTTGTGCTCTCCTTTTTTAAATCGTTCGATTTTTGGACTGATACTTTTAATAGTACCACGTCATTCTTGGAAAATAAAGAAAAGCCCACCTTATGAAGGGTGGGCGTATCAACGTTATGCAATTGACTTCTTCCCGAGGATGCCATTCAGCCGTTTCAACAATTTTCGTTTCAGGCGCCTATACATGGCGATATCACTCCTTGTTAAAGAAGTGTAACGTATTTTGAACTTTCTGTCAAGTAGGAATTACTCTCTCTCGTAAGGGGATGAATCTGGAATCTCTTTATATGGATCATTCGGATCGATGTGATCGTAAAACATAATTCCATTCAAGTGATCCAGTTCATGTTGAAACGCAATAGCAGGCAGCCCTTTCAACCGTTTTTTGAATTCGTTGCCATCAGCATCAAACGCTTTAATTGTAATTCGGGCATATCTTGGTACGAAACCTTCTACTTCACGATCGACAGACAGACAGCCTTCACCTGTGGATAAATAGGTTTTTTCCACGGAATGGCTGACAATTCTAGGATTTATGACAACTAAACTCAAATCTTTGTCATTTTCCTGTTCGATGTGCAAAGCAAATATTCGTTTCGGCTGATTCACTTGCGGAGCTGCTAATCCAATCCCAGCCCGCAATTCATATTTTTCAGCAATGTCATCATTTTGACTGTTGATGACATAATCTAGTAAATCAGTTGCAAGCTGTTTGTCTTCCGCAGTTAAAGGGAACGTTACTTCTTCAGAGCGTTCCCGCAGGGTCGGATGACCTTCGCGTATAATATCGTTCATTAAAATCATGATTGGTGTCTCCTTTTCGTTTTAGTGCTGCTTCTTAGTATAATGGAAGTACGAAACGGGTGAAAGGATTTTAACTGACTTTGAAAATTGACAGGAGGGATACAATGCAAAAGGTATTGTTAGTCATCCCCATGTGTTTACTTCTTCTAATAGGAGGATGCACGGAAGAAAAAGATGCCATGCAAAAAGAATTAGGAAGCATTTTAACAAACGTTCATGAGAATGAAAACAAAGTGATGGAATATGAAAACCAACTGGCAAGTTTAGAGAAAAAAGAGCAAATCCTGTTTGAGAAAATTGTCGCATTCAATATTGAAGATCGTGAGCTTATTGAGAGCGGAGTAAACAGACTTACAGCTTCGCTGGAAGAAAGAAGAGAGTTACTATCGGAAGAGGAAGCCGTAATTGGCGAGGCTGAGGAAACAGCTAAACGTCTTGATGGTCTTCCGTCGGCTAGCAGTGATGAAGGAACACGGTCAGTTGCGAAATTGAAAACAGCTTTATCAAGAAGATACGAGCTTCACTATGAAGTGATTGGAATGTACAAAGAACTTATGGAAAGTCAGAATGCTGTATATGAATTGTTGATTGAGGAAAATGTAAAGCGGCTAGAATTGGAAGAGGCGACAGCAGCGGTCAACGAGCAACGAGCTAAACTTGAAGATCTTATCCAGGTATTCAACCAATCCACATTAGAAGTGAACAGCGCGTTAAAGGAAACTCAACAAGCAGAACCTGAGTGAAAAGCTCTTAATATATTCTATTATAATACAGCTGTATAGTTGTACTAATACAGTCGTATAGTGTGAATCAGTCTTTTGTGATGACGCATACAAACTATGTGCTTCATACATTGACCGTTTCTTTCTGTTTGCGTATACTGAGTGTGGAAGAGCTATTGTATCAATAGAATGTCGAGAAACACCTAATACAGTTAAGAGAAGGAGAGTTGCCGAAATGGCTGCAGAAAAGAACAAGCAGTTCGATCCAACAAGCGTTTTGCATGAGATCGAAGAAAAGTTTGAAATGTTCCAGATCCTGAACGAGGACGGTAAAATTGTAAATAAGGAATCCGATCCTAATTTATCCGATGAGCAATTGACAGAGCTAATGGAGCGTATGGTGTATACACGCATACTCGATCAGCGCTCAATTGCGTTGAATCGACAAGGCCGTCTTGGCTTTTATGCACCTACAGCCGGACAAGAGGCATCACAGCTTGCATCGCACTATGCGTTAGAAAAAGATGATTTCATTCTGCCGGGTTACCGTGATGTACCACAACTGATTTTCCATGGTCTGCCACTACATATGGCGTTTCTTTGGTCGCGCGGACATTTCTTAGGAAGTGAAATTCCTGAAGGTCTGAATATCTTCCCGCCGCAAATTATTATCGGAGCACAGTATGTACAAGCAGCGGGAGTTGCACTCGGTTTCCAAAAACGCGGTACAAAATCTGTTGTCATGACGTACACAGGCGACGGCGGTACGTCACAAGGTGATTTCTACGAGGGACTTAACTTTGCAGGCGCATTCCGTTCACCGGCTATTTTCGTTGTTCAAAACAACCAATTCGCGATTTCAACTCCGCGTGAAGTTCAAACAGCCGCGAAAACACTTGCTCAAAAAGGAATTGCAGCAGGAATTCCAAGTATTCTTGTAGATGGAATGGATCCGCTGGCAGTTTACGCGGTTACAAAAGACGCACGTGAACGCGCGGTGAAAGGTGATGGGCCAACACTGATTGAAACGATGTGTTACCGCTACGGACCACACACTATGGCTGGTGATGATCCAACTCGTTACCGTACATCTGATATTGATAGCGAATGGGAAAAACGTGACCCAATCGTCCGTTTCCGTTTATACCTAGAGGGTAAAAAACTTTGGAACGAAGAAAAAGAGAACGAAGTGATTGAACGTGCAAAGCAAGAAATAAAAGACGCAATCAAACAGGCAGACCAGGCACCAAAACAAAAAGTGACGGACTTCCTAAAAATTATGTATACAGGCGATATGCCTTACAACGTTCAGGAACAGTTTGACATCTACACGGAAAAGGAGTCGAAATAACCGATGGCACAATTGACGATGATCCAAGCAATTACCGACGCAATGCGCACGGAATTGAAAAATGATGAAAATGTGCTCGTTTTCGGTGAGGACGTCGGTAAAAACGGCGGAGTCTTCCGGGCGACTGAAGGTCTTCAAAAGGAATTCGGTGAAGAGCGAGTGTTTGATACTCCACTTGCAGAATCTGGTATTGGTGGTCTTGCCATCGGTCTTGCATTGACTGGCTACCGTCCTGTAATGGAACTGCAATTTTTCGGCTTCTTATTCGAAGTAATGGACTCAGTAAGCGGTCAAGCTGCACGTATGTCTTTCCGCAGCGCGGGTAAATTAAATGCACCCATTACAATTCGTTCGCCATTTGGCGGGGGAGTGGCTACACCTGAAATGCACGCGGACAGCCTTGAAGGACTTGTTGCTGCTCAGCCTGGTTTAAAAGTAGTTATTCCATCAACGCCTTATGACGCAAAAGGTCTTCTAATCTCTGCAATCAAAGACGAGAACCCTGTCATCTTCTTAGAGCATATGAAACTGTATCGCTCGTTCCGCCAAGAAGTGCCTGAAGAAGAATACACAATTCCTTTGGGGAAAGCAGACGTAAAGCGTGAAGGAACTGATTTGTCGATCATCACTTACGGAGCAATGGTACAAGAAAGTCTAAAAGCAGCGGAAGCTCTTGAAAAAGATGGTCATTCCGTTGAAGTTATCGACTTGCGTACAATTCAGCCATTAGACGTTGAGACAATTATTGCATCTGTTGAAAAGACAAATCGTGCAATCGTTGTACAAGAGGCTCAGCGCCAAGCTGGAATTGCTGCAAATGTCGTTTCTGAAATCATGGAACGCGCAGTCTTAAGTCTTGAGGCACCAGTACTTCGCGTAACTGCACCGGACACAATTTATCCGTTTGCCCAAGGGGAAAACACATGGCTTCCTAAAGCTGATGACATTGTAGCAACAGCGAAAAAAGTACTTGAATTTTAATAGCCAGTCAAATGGACTGAGGAGAGGGTGGATCACGTGGCATATCATTTCCGTTTACCAGATATCGGAGAAGGAATTCATGAAGGCGAAATCGTAAAGTGGTTTGTTGCTGAAGGCGACACGATTAACGAAGACGATACGCTTCTTGAAGTACAAAACGACAAATCTGTCGTGGAAATCCCTTCACCCGTGTCAGGAAAAATAGAAGAAATACTTGTTAAAGAAGGTACTGTAGCAGTTGTAGGAGATAAATTGATTCGAATTGATTCTCCGGACCACGAAGACGAGGCAGAAGAGGAAGAGGCTCCTGCAGAAGAAAAACAGGAAGCTCCATCGAAAGCCGAATCCCAGGTACAAGCTACTGCTGAAAAAGGACAGTCTATAGATAAAAAAGAAGCACCGAAAGAAGAAACAGGTCCAGCAACTGATGCAACACCGGATACAGAGAAGAAAGCAGCGAGTCAAGATGTTGATCCTAACCGACGCGTCATTGCAATGCCTTCTGTCCGTAAATTTGCTCGTGAAGAGGGCGTTGACATTCGTCAAGTCGCGGGTTCAGGTAAAAATGGCCGTGTTTTGAAAGAAGACATTGAGTCCTTTAAGTCAGGCGGTAGCAAAACAGCTCAAAACGAAACGAACGAAGCGAATGTTTCAGATGGAGCTCAGGAAGAACAGCAGGCAGAATCAGCACAAACAGAGCAGCCTAAAGCGATTGAAATTCCTGAAGGCGACTTCCCTGAAACACGCGAAAAACTTTCTAATATCCGTAAAGTGATTGCGAAAGCTATGGTGAACTCTAAACATACTGCGCCTCACGTAACACTTCTTGACGAAGTGGATGTAACTGAACTAGTTGCACACCGTAAGAAGTTCAAAGGAATCGCAGCTGAACAAGAGATTAAATTGACGTATTTGCCATATGTCGTAAAGGCTCTCGTTTCGACTTTACGCAAATTCCCAGAGTTGAACACATCACTTGACGATGCGACTGAAGAGCTTATTCAGAAGCATTATTACAATATTGGAATTGCAGCTGATACGGATCGCGGACTGCTAGTACCTGTTATTAAACATGCAGATCGTAAATCGATGTTTGCCATTTCAAAAGAAATCTCTGATCTCGGCGGAAAAGCTCGAGACGGTAAACTGGCTGCTTCAGAAATGAAGGGCGCGTCATGCTCGATTACTAACATTGGTTCTGCAGGCGGTCAGTGGTTTACTCCGATTATTAATCATCCGGAAGTTGCCATTCTTGGTATTGGCCGTATTTCAGAAAAACCAGTAGTAAAAAATGGTGAAATCGTTGCCGCACCTATGTTAGCATTATCATTAGTGTTTGATCATCGAGTCATTGATGGAGCAACGGGGCAACAAGCGTTGAATCACCTCAAGCACTTGCTAGGAAATCCAGAACTTTTATTAATGGAGGCGTAAACGATGGTAGTAGGAGACTTTCCAATTGAAACAGATACACTCGTAGTCGGTTCAGGTCCCGGAGGATATGTAGCAGCAATCCGTGCTGCACAGCTCGGACAAAAGGTAACGATTGTTGAAAAGAACACAATCGGCGGTGTTTGTCTGAACGTAGGCTGTATCCCTTCAAAAGCACTCATTTCCGTCGGACATCGTTTTGTAAGTGCTCAAAACGCTGACGATATGGGGATTACGGCATCAGACGTAAAACTTGATTTCTCTAAAGCTATGGCATTTAAAGAAGGCGTTGTGAAGAAGCTTACAGGCGGCGTTGAAGGGCTCCTTAAAGGGAACAAAGTTGAAATCGTTAAAGGCGAAGCATACTTTGTTGATGCTAACACTGCGCGCGTGATGAATGACACATCTGCACAAACGTATAAATTTAAGAATGTGATTCTAGCAACTGGCGCACGTCCTGTTGAGATTCCTAACTTCAAATTCTCTAAACGCGTAATCAATTCTACAGGTGCTCTTGAATTAAAAGAGCTTCCTAAGAAATTGGTAGTTATCGGTGGAGGATATATCGGTACTGAGCTTGGTTCTGCCTATGCAAACTTAGGATCTGAAGTAACGATTATTGAAGGTGCGGATGATATTCTTACAGGATTCGAGAAGCAAATGACACAGCTTGTGAAAAAAGGATTAAAGAAAAAAGGCGTTGAGGTCGTTGTGAAAGCAACAGCTAAAGGTGCCGAAGAAACAGATTCTGGCGTGAAAGTTACGTACGAAGTAAAAGGTGAAGAAAAAACCGTTGAAGCTGACTACGTACTTGTAACTGTTGGACGCCGTCCGAATACAGATGAGATGGGACTTGAAGAACTCGGCTTGAAATTTGAAGATCGCGGAATTCTAAGTGTCGACAAGCAATGCCGCACGAGCATCTCGAATATTTACGCAATCGGCGATATCGTTCCTGGTTTACAGCTTGCACATAAAGCGTCTTACGAAGGTAAGATTGCTGCTGAAGCAATTGCTGGTGAAAAATCGGAAGTGGATTACTTGGCAATTCCTGCAGTGTGCTTCACAGATCCAGAACTTGCAACTGTCGGCCTGAACGAAAAGCAGGCAAAAGATGAAGGGTATGAAGTAGCAGTAGGCAAATTCCCATTCGGTGCGAATGGACGTGCGCTTGCACTTAACGCTCCAGATGGTTTCGTTAAGCTGGTAGCACGTAAAGAAGACGGCTTGTTACTGGGTGCTCAAATTGCAGGGGAGAATGCATCTGATATGATCGCTGAAATGGCAATTGCTATTGAAGGCGGAATGACGTTGGAAGACGTTTCAATGACAATTCATGCACACCCTACATTGGGAGAAATTTCAATGGAAGCAGCTGAAGTTGCACTTGGTAAACCGATTCACATTCTTTCTAAATAATACATGGAGAATCCTATCCAGCATCTGTTGGATAGGTTTTTTCCTATGTGCATAAACTAAATCGGACAGGAGGAGATACAAATGGAGTATAGTTATCCACTGCGTGCAGACTGGTCAACAGATGAAATCTTGACTGTAACCGGTTTTTTCACTTGTATTGAAAAAGCGTTTGAGCAAGGAGTTGGAAGAGATGAACTGCTAAGTGCGTATAATGCGTTTAAGAAGGTTGTTCCTTCAATGGCGGAGGAGAAAACGTTATTTAAGGAATTTAAAGATGCGAGCAATTATGAGTGCTACAAATTAGTGAAGCGTGCGAAAGAGGGCGCTAGCGGAGAACTCATTAAAGGATAAGCTGATAGGCATTAATTGTTTATGAAAATATCGGCAATCTTTCAAAAAAACGATTCTAGAGTTCACCTAATGGGTGAGCTGCTGGAATCGTTTTTTATTGACTAATTTTATCCGATTACTCGATCGTAGACAGGTAAGAGTTGTTCGAACGTTTTTTCGGCGTATGATATAAATTCTTTATCCGACATCCTTGCTGCTTGTTTGCGATCCAGATGACGTCCGACGAGAAATTCAGCTTTCTTTATATCGTGCAGCCGATCAAGAAGAACGGCTAAACCATTTTTACCTGTCTCTGAAATCAGAGTCGCACCAGGTTTCATATGGTCCCCTGAAACAATATAATCTTCAGGCAAAGATGTGAGCACGGACAGGTCATTCATCAAACGTTCTGAAATTCCTTTCTTATCGGGGTTTTCGTAAATAATAGCAAGAACGATGAATAAATGTGATCCCCATAGACCAATCTGAAAGTGTGGAAGTGCTTTGTAACCTCTTTTAGCCGGAGCGAATGCAACCCAGCTGTCAGATGGGGGATTAACCGTCCGCCTTGCATGCTTTGCAACATGCGGGAAGAACTCTCCCTTTCCATGGGCGGACAGCAAGGGTGTGAAAAGGTTACCCAATTTCGTGAATTTAGGTTGAATTCGCTCCTGCAATGAGGACATTCGCGCATCCAATCCATCTACTTCAAAAACAGAAAAATCATCTTCTGTCCAAAATGTTTTTGTCAATTTTGTGACTCCTCTCATTTACCTACGTTTATTAGGAAGAACTTTGGGGAATAATTGAAGACAAGAGGACGGAACATCTAGTTGTCCGACTGATTCCCGCATATCTTATGGTAACAGGAAATTGCACATACTTTCAAAAAAAGGGGTGTTTTCGATGAAACAAGTCGTCCATGTTATTCGTAAAGCTGATGTAGAGAAAGAATTTCTAAAAGTATTGAACCTGGAGCTGGACTATGAATTAGCAACCCTTCATGATGCATTAAATGAAGAGGACTCCAAGCAGATTGCGAAGAGCAAAAAGAGGTTAACTGAAATTCATAGTGAATTGGAGAAGTTGAATGGTTTTTAACGTAATCACTATACGCAACTGTTAGGAAAGGCTGTTGGTCATTGTTCTCTTCAGGGAGATCATGCACAGGAGCCTTTTTTGTTTTGGCTCCTTATAGCTATGCTATACTTGGTGGAGATGAACTGGAGGGATTTAAGATGAATTGGGGAGCACTTGACCGTTACGCGAAATCATTAATTAAAGAAGCAGGTCATCACATAAAACATTCATTTTTTACCGAAATTGAAATTAGCTCGAAGTCATCCGCGAACGATTTGGTCACGAATATCGACCAGGAGATTGAACAATTTTTCATTAGTCGAATCAGACGTGATTTTCCGGATCATCGGATTATGGGGGAAGAAGGATTTGGGGATGACATTCAATCACTGGAAGGGATCATTTGGTTTTTAGATCCTATTGACGGAACGATGAATTTTATCCATCAAAAGCGGAACTTCGCAATTTCATTAGGGATCTATATAGACGGTATAGGAATGCTTGGTTATGTGTACGATGTCATGGCTGACGATTTATATTCCGCGATGAAGGATGAAGGCGCTTATCTTAATGATATTCAACTTCCAAAGTTGAAAAGCACGACAATTGAAGAAGCAATTATTGGAGTAAATGCAAGCTGGGTTGCTCCCAATCGATATGTAGATAACGAACCGATGATTGACCTCGTTAACAGATGCAGAGGGACACGCTCATATGGCTCAGCAGCTATCGAATTGACACATGTAGCAGCAGGAAGGGTCGATGTGTATATGTCGATGAGGCTATCCCCGTGGGACGTTGCTGGCGGTATGATCATTGCTTCCGAAGTTGGAGCCGTTTCTTCTACAATGAAAGGTGAGCGGCCGGGACTGCTTGAGCAAGAGACGTTTATTGTTGCGAATGCGAGTATCCATTCACAGCTCCTTGTGGATTTCATCGCATTAAAAAAGTGAAGCATCATTAGGAAGCCTAACGATCTTCACTCATTTATTAAAGAAGTCCTTGCTCGCGTAACTTCTTTTTTGTTTTAAAGCCATTCCCCATAATCAAGATAAGAGAAACAATTGCTGCAATCGCCAATAAAAAACTTTTTACGCCGACAGCAATTCCAATCATAAACATTGATAGAACAGCACCCAGAGCGTATAAAATGAACACCCATTTGACATTTTTCAAAAAAATACGCCTCCTGATAAAGTAAATCGTTTTTTCTCGAAGTATCTTGTGCTATAATAACACAGTTAATCAACTGAATAAAGACAGATGGAGTGAAAAGATGACAAACACACGAAATGATCTTAGAAATATAGCTATTATCGCCCACGTTGACCATGGTAAAACAACACTAGTTGACCAGTTATTGAAGCAATCAGGTATTTTCCGTTCAAATGAGCAAGTTGAAGAGCGCGCGATGGACTCAAACGAAATTGAGCGCGAGCGTGGAATTACGATTCTTGCGAAAAATACTGCGATCGAATATGAAGACACGAAAATCAATATTTTGGATACACCAGGACACGCTGACTTCGGTGGAGAAGTTGAACGTATTCTTAAAATGGTTGATGGCGTAGTTCTAGTCGTTGACGCATTTGAAGGATGTATGCCTCAGACGCGTTTCGTATTGAAAAAAGCGCTTGAAATTAACTTGAAGCCAATCGTTGTCGTAAATAAAATCGACCGTGAATTTGCACGTCCTGAAGAAGTAGTTGATGAAGTTCTTGAACTCTTCATCGAATTGGATGCAAATGACGAGCAACTTGAATTCCCTGTAGTATTTGCTTCAGGATTCAATGGTACTGCGAGTCTTTCTCCAGACCCAGCTGATCAAGAAGATACATTGAAAGTATTGTACGAAGCAATTCTTGATAAAATTCCAGCTCCAATCGACAATCGTGAAGAGCCGCTTCAATTCCAAGTATCTCTTCTTGACTACAGTGATTATGTAGGTCGTATTGGTATTGGACGCGTATTCCGCGGAACGATGAAAGTAGGACAACAAGTTAGTGTTATGAAACGTGATGGAGCTGTTAAAAACTTCCGCGTTACAAAAATGTACGGTTTCTTAGGATTGAAACGTATTGAAATCGAAGAGGCATATGCAGGTGACTTGATCGCGATTTCTGGTATGGATGACATTGACGTTGGTGAAACGGTTTGTCCTACAGACCATCAAGAAGCACTGCCATTGCTGCACGTAGATGAGCCTACATTGCAAATGAAGTTTCTTGTAAACAACAGTCCATTCGCTGGCCGTGAAGGGAAATGGGTCACTTCAAGAAAAATCGAAGAGCGTCTAGAGCAGCAATTGCAAACAGACGTATCGTTGCGTGTAGATCCTACGGAAACTCCTGATGCATGGATGGTTTCTGGCCGTGGAGAACTTCACTTATCAATTTTGATTGAAAACATGAGACGTGAAGGATTTGAACTTCAAGTTTCAAAGCCTGAAGTAATTGTTAAAACAATCGATGGTAAACGTTGTGAGCCAGTAGAAAATGTTCAAATTGACGTTCCTGAAGAATATACAGGGGCAGTAATCGAATCCATGGGTGAACGTAAAGGCGAAATGCTGGATATGGTCAACAATGGAAACGGACAAGTTCGTATGACGTTCTTAGTGCCTGCACGAGGATTGATTGGATATTCTACAGACTTCTTAACGCTGACACGCGGATACGGAATCCTCAATCATTCATTCGATTCTTATAAGCCAATGACATCTGAAAAAGTCGGCGGACGTCGCAATGGTGTTCTGGTTTCTATGGAGAATGGTAAAGTAACAGCTTATAGTGTTATGCAGCTAGAAGACCGTGGAGTCATGTTCGTCGAAGCGGGTACTGATATCTATGCAGGTATGGTTGTTGGAGAGAACACGCGTGAAAGTGATATCACAATCAACCTAACACGTATTAAACACGCTACTAACGTACGTTCTGCTACTAAAGATCAGACAGTTACAACTAAGAAACCTAAAATTATGACTCTTGAAGAAGCTCTTCAATATGCGAGTGATGATGAGTACTGTGAAGTAACACCTGTTTCGATTCGGATTCGCAAGAAGATTCTTGATAAAAACGAACGTGAAAAATCACAGAAAAAGAGCAAATAAGCAGTTATGAAAGGAATGTGTTGAATGAAGGTAGAGGATTCAGAGCTCGTAGCCACTAAGATGTCCGGTATCGCGAAGTTGATTTACGAAATGATGCCGAATTTCGATGCCGCGGGTTACGTACTGTTCGCCCTCGTGTTTTTACTGGCAGCCTTAGTGTATAAACTAGGGTTTGCCAGAAAAATCAAGCCATTGCAAAATCTTGTCATTTATACGTTTTTGTTTATCGGCTGCCTCGTGCTAACGTTCTTAGCATTTTTCCTTCCGATCGTGGAGGGGCTGATTGTAGCCGCGCTGATTCTGATTATTTACAGAGTCCGCAGATTAAATGAACATCAAAAAGATCCAGTCGCATAACATGCGGCTGGATCTTTTTTTAAAACTCATTTTCAGCTGGATGGGAACTTCGGCGGAAATTGAAGTTTCCTGTTGCTATGCGCAACTGTGTTAATTCTCCAATACGCTCTCGGCAAGCTTCGCACATATATGTATGAATCGGCCGGTTGCGCAATTTCTTTGCGAGTGGATCTTCATCGCTCAGTTTACCGATTTCATCGCACATTACACATTTAACACGCATTGTCGCACCTCTCTTCAGCTAATTCGGATTGCCGAAACATTACGGATTGGATTATTTCGATTTGAGCCGTCCTTTAGCAGAACGTGAATGGGGCCATCTTCTTTTAACGGTTTGCCTTTCAAGCTGAACTGGAATAACAAATTTGCTGCGTCTGTGATCGGGAAGTCGTATTCTCCGTCAGCTGTTTCAAAAGTGATGGTTGTCGCGTCTTCTGCCGGAATTGCATTTTTCAAGAAAGGCTCAAAAATGATTCCAAATGTTCCCGTCAGCATTTTTTGTTTTTCATATTTCTTTTCGGACTTCAGGGTTGGGGGATAGGTCGCACCTTCCATAATTTCTCGAGACCAGTGTTTCCCCATTCGCTCTTTATACTCTTCCATCTCATCGAACTCTTCACTTTCTGTCGTAAAATACGTTTCCAAGTCGAGTCGTCTGTCGTCAAAAATCCAGACAGTCGGGTCCAGCGTAATCGTATGTTTAACAGTTCCTTTAATTGGTACAATAGTTTCCACAATAAATCCTCCCAGCACATTCGTTTCTAGTTTACAGTATACCTGTTTTTGTTCTTAATCGGAAGCTATCCGGCTATCCTATGTCAGAACGGTACGGGAAATACTTGCAATTTCGGCTTTCTACAGCTACAATTTACTCTATAGCAGCTTGCTGAAATAAGAGTAATGGGGGCGTCCTCATGGATATAGAAGTACAGGAAACCTATCAGGAAAAAGCTATAATGCAGCTGCAGGCGGATGCAGATAAAATTGCCCAGCTCATTAAAGTGCAGATGGATCATTTGACGATGCCGCAATGTCCTTTGTATGAAGAAGTACTGGATACGCAAATGTATGGCCTGTCTCGTGAAATCGACTTTGCTGTAAAGCTTGGTCTTATTGAGAGAGAACGTGGAAAGAACATACTTTCTGCTTTAGAAAAAGAGATGAACATTCTACATGAACTCAGCATAAAAAAATAAACAAAAGACTCAAACTAACCTAAAGTTTGAGTTTTTTATTTACAGATACGAGGGATTTTCTTGAAAAGTTATGCAAAGCGGCTATTTCGCCATTTTGATTTCCCATTGTTTTTTACATATTTAGTACTTTGTCTGTTTGGGCTCATGATGGTTTACAGCTCAAGTATGGTTTGGTCTGTAAACCGGTATGGCTGGGAGCCGGATTATTTTTATAACCAACAACTTAAGAGTGTGATTATCGCACTTTTTGCCTTCTTCTTTACGGCTTTTCTTCCTTATAAACTATATAGAAAAAAGTATTTTATGGTAACTACCGTTGGTGTCATGTTAGCTCTCCTATTTTTAGTTCATTTTATTGGATTTGGCGGGGACGTAGGGTCACAGTCTTGGATTAAACTTCCGATAGGAAGCATACAGCCTTCTGAACTTGCAAAGATTGTGATGATCATTTATTTTGCTAGTGTTTTCGCGAATAAATACCAGGCTGGAACGATTAACAGTATTAACACCGCGATTGTGCCTCCAGTCATGATTTTAGGAATCGCTGTTGCCTCTGTCATGATGGAAACAGATATTGGAGCAACCTTTATTATCATCGCTACTTCGATATGTGTGATGGCCGCAAGCGGTATCAACATTAAGACGTTTGGGAAGTTAAGTGTGTTTGTAGCTGGAATTCTAGTGCTTGTAGCAATCTTCTTATACTTCTCTTGGGATTCCGTTATGACGGGAAGTCGCCTGGGGCGTTTTACAGCCTATCGGGATCCGTTCCAATACATTCAAGGATCAGGACTTCAGATTGTCAATGGATACATTGCGATTGGGGCCGGAGGATTGTTTGGACTCGGTCTAGGAAACTCTGTTCAAAAAATGGGGTATCTGCCTGAACCGCATACTGACTTCATCATGGCAATTATTTCTGAAGAACTTGGGGTTTTTGGAACTGTTCTGGTAATTGGCGGATTAGGCTTCTTAGTCGTGCGTGCGTTTTGGATTGCGTTAACGACCAAGGACCCGCACGCTAGAATGCTTGCTTCAGGTGTGGGGGCTTTAATTGGTATCCAAACATTCATTAATTTAGGCGGATTGACCGGTCTCATTCCTTTGACGGGTGTGACACTTCCGTTTATTAGTTATGGCGGAACTTCGATTATTCTGTTATCTTTAGCTTTAGGAATATTGATGAATGTTTCAATGTTCACTAGATATGAGAAAAATAAATAGAAAAGGGCGTGCCTAAGGTGGAAATGAGATCCATTAAAAAGATTCTGGTTGCGAACCGTGGGGAAATTGCAATTCGTATTTTCAGAGCGTGTACTGAACTTCAAATTCCAACAGTAGGAATTTATTCTGCAGAAGATCGAGGATCCTTTCATCGTTATAAGGCGGATGAATCCTATCTGATTGGTGAAGGCAAGAAACCAATCGATGCATATCTTGACATTGACGGCATTATTGAAATTGCTAAACGATCAGGTGCGAATGCTGTGCATCCCGGTTATGGTTTTTTAGCAGAAAATGAAGAGTTTGCTGCGCGTCTTGAAAAAGAAGGAATCATTTTTATTGGACCGACTTCTCGTCATTTGGAGATGTTTGGCGATAAAGTGAAAGCGCGTTCACAGGCAATACAAGCGGGGATTCCGGTTATTCCAGGCACAGATGGACCTGTTCAATCCGTTGAAGAAGTGGAGGCATTCGGGACGTCACACGGGTATCCAATAATCATCAAAGCATCTCTTGGCGGCGGTGGACGCGGAATGCGTATTGTAGAGCATGCTGAAGAAGTTCAAGAAGCTTACAATCGTGCGAAATCCGAAGCAAAGTCGGCATTCGGATCTGATGAAGTATACGTTGAAAAACTGATTAGAGAGCCAAAACATATTGAAGTCCAAATCTTAGGTGATACTCACGGAAATATTGTCCATCTGTATGAGCGGGACTGTTCGGTACAGCGTCGCCATCAAAAGCTGGTTGAAATTGCACCTTCCATTTCGTTAACAGACGAACTTAGATCAGCTATTTGTGACTCAGCGGTTAAACTAATGGCAAATGTAAACTACATAAATGCGGGGACAGTTGAATTTCTAGTCGCAAATGATGAATTTTACTTTATTGAAGTTAATCCGCGTATCCAAGTGGAACATACCATTTCTGAAATGGTGACGGGAATCGATATCGTCCATACACAAATTTTCATAGCGGATGGAGAGAATCTTCATACCGGACATGCCTCTGTACCTGAACAAAATGATATCCCTCTGTTCGGCTATGCAATTCAAGCCCGGGTAACAACTGAGGATCCCCTGAATGATTTCATGCCTGATACTGGGAAGTTGTCTGTGTATCGATCTGGCGGCGGGTTTGGTGTCCGTCTGGATGCAGGAAATGGGTTCCAAGGGGCAGTCATTACACCGTATTATGATTCATTACTTGTGAAAGTTTCGACTTGGGGAATGACGTTCAGAGAAGCTGCATCCAAAATGGATCGGAACTTACAAGAATTCCGAATCCGTGGAATAAAGACCAATATTCCTTTCCTAGCAAATGTGGTTCGTCATGAAAGCTTTTTAACTGGAGATTACTCGACGAGTTTCATAGACGCAGCGCCGGAACTATTTGAATTCCCAGTTAGAAAAGACCGGGGGACAAAGGTTCTGAACTATTTAGGAACGATTACAGTCAATGGATTCCCAGGAATTGGACGTCAGTCAAAACCTGTTTTTGCTGTTCCGCGCAAGCCGGAGGTTGACTTGACTGCTGCACCAAAGCAAGGGACTAAACAAATTCTGGATGAGCGAGGACCAGAAGGATTAGCGAAATGGGTCAAAGAACAAGAAGATGTCCTGCTGACAGATACGACATTCCGTGATGCTCATCAGTCATTGCTTGCAACACGTGTCCGTACGTCAGATATGACGAATATAGCGGCAGAATCGGCACGTCTGATGCCTGACCTGTTTTCATTTGAAATGTGGGGCGGCGCAACGTTTGATGTCTCCTACCGTTTCTTGAAAGAAGATCCATGGGAGCGTCTTGCTTTGTTACGGGAGCAAATTCCAAATGTGTTATTTCAGATGCTATTCAGAGGAGCTAATGCAGTAGGATACAAAAACTACCCGGATAATGTAATTCGTCAGTTTGTAAAAGAGGCTGCAACCTCCGGGATTGATGTATTCCGTATTTTCGACAGTTTGAATTGGATTAAGGGGATGGAAGTGGCGATTGATGCGGTCCGCGAAGAAGGGAAAGTAGCGGAAGCTGCACTTTGTTATACTGGTGACGTTTTAGATCCAATGCGAACAAAATATACGATTTCCTACTATAAAGAAATGGCTAAAGAACTTGAAAACGCCGGAGCTCATATCTTGTCGCTAAAAGATATGGCAGGGCTGCTAAAGCCTGAGGCGGCGTACCAGCTCATTTCAGAATTGAAGGAAACAGTCGATATTCCAATTCATTTACATTCCCACGATACAAGCGGTAATGGCATTGCTATGTATACTCGCGCCATTGAAGCAGGTGTCGATATTGTCGATACTGCGCTTGGGGCGATGTCCGGTCTGACTTCACAGCCTTCAGCTAACTCGCTTTACTACGCGCTGCAGTATGGCGGAAGAGGCTTGCGTGCTGATGTAAAGTCACTTGAAGAATTATCCTTCTATTGGGAGGACGTTCGTGAGTATTATAGTCATTTTGAGAGCGGTATGATCAGTCCGCATTCGGAAGTGTATGTTCATGAAATGCCAGGGGGCCAATATTCTAACCTGCAGCAGCAAGCAAAGGGTGTAGGACTAGGCAATCGTTGGAAAGAAGTTAAAGAAATGTTCTCTCGTGTCAACATGCTATTTGGGGATATCGTTAAAGTGACACCTTCATCAAAAGTGGTTGGAGACATGGCGCTGTTCATGGTCCAAAACGATTTGGATGAGGATGCTGTTCTGGCAAGAGGGAATTCAATCGACTTCCCTGAATCAGTGATTGAGTTCTTTGAAGGATATATTGGTCAGCCTTACGGAGGATTCCCTGAAGAATTACAGAAGGTCATATTAAAAGGCCGCAAGCCACTGACTGAGCGTCCCGGTGAATTACTTGAGCCGGTCAATTTTGAAGAAGTCATTGAAAAACTTGACAGTGAACTGGAAAGTCCAGCTACTATGAAAGATGCATTAGCGTATTCGTTATATCCAAAAGTATTTGAGGAATATACTTCGATGTATAAGGAATATGGCAATCTGTCAGTCATCCAGACACCTGAATTCCTGTATGGAATGAGATTAGGTGAAGAGATTGAAGTAGAGATTGAAGTAGGGAAGACGCTGATTATTAAGTTGGTTTCCATTGGGGAACCTCAAGCTGACGGAACACGTGTCGTTTACTTTGAATTGAATGGTCAGCCGCGTGAAGTAATTATCCAAGATGTAAGTGTTGAAACAGATTCTGTGAAGAAGCAAAAAGCAGATCCAGGAAATGACGCACATATTGCTGCAACCATGCCTGGAACGGTCTTGCAGCTTGCAGTTGAAAAAGGGGACCGTGTCCGCCGCGGTCAACATTTATTGATCACCGAGGCAATGAAAATGGAGACGACAATCCAAACGCCTTTCGATGGAGTCGTGAAAGAAATCCATGTATCCCAGGGTGAAGCAATCTCTACTGGAGATTTGTTGATTGAACTGGAGCATTGATGACATAAGAAACTAATTATGATTACGGGCACATCAATGGATATTGATGTGCCCGTAATTTTTGTTAGGGCGTTTATAGAAGGAGGGAAGTGATTATACCACATGGGGGGAGCTTTCATAAATCGGGGGAAAGTGATCATACCACGTGGGAAGCGCTCATAAATCTGGGAAAGTGTTCATAACCCGGGGAAAGCGCTCTTAAATTGGGAAAAGTGATCATAACCCGGGGGAAGCGCTCTTAAATTGGGAAAAGTGATCATAACCCGTGCAGAAGCGCTCATAAATAGGGGGAAGTTATCATAACCCGTGCAGAAGTGCTCATAAATCGGGAAAAGTGATCATAACCGATAAAGTCCATATAATTGTGTAAATAGAAAAAGGCCACATCAATTCCTTATGCTACAATGTTCACAACCACGATCACATTGAGGAGGAATTGATGATGACCCTATTTAATTATCTTAACCTAA
>JARIBI010000147.1 GCA_029257435.1 Sporosarcina sp.
GCTAGCTTCCGATAATTGTTTGCTGGTTTGAAGCTGACATGATCCGGTGTGATCTCATATACGCCAACCGGTTTGACAGAAAAACTTCCGCCAGCACCTTCTCCTCCATCACCGCCCCCGCCTCCAACAGCATACTTCAGCTTAGCAACAGGAATTACTTTGTTTAGTCCCACTTCAACTGGTTCACCATATATAAGTGTTACATCTTTTTGAATCCCGAACTTTTTAAAGACCGCTTTTATCGGCGTTTCTTTAGAGTTCATGTCCAATTCAGCAGGATTATCGACTTCGTTATAATTCATCTATACTTCCCCTCATTTCTAAACAAAGTTTTGGTACATGTTAGTATACTGTCTGTTACGAAGTGGCATGACACTTAGTTTCACTTCTGCCTTTTTCCACAAAAAAACACCCTCATCTGCAAATTAAGATGAGAGCGTTCGTTTTCAGCAATTCCCCTATTCATACAGTCAGTTTTCGTTTTTTTCTTCATCATGGGGTTCTAAGTTGTTTGCAATATAGGTTTTACCCCATTCGTACATCGCATCTAAAATTGGCATAAGCGTTCTTCCTTGTTCAGTTAATGAATACTCCACTTTTGGAGGAACGACCGGATATACTTCGCGATGGACAATCAAATGGTCTTCCAGTTCCCGTAATTGGTTAACAAGCATCCGCTGCGTAATTCCAGGCATCAAGTTCTTCAATTCCCCAAAACGTTTAGTTCCTTCTTTCCCCAAATGCCAAAGGACTAACATTTTCCACTTTCCACCGATAATCGATAGCGTTAATTCCTTTTCACAATTAAACTCTTTCTCACCTAACTTCGGCACGGTACCCCTCCTGAACCTTATAATTACCTATAGTATACTTTTTGACACTATATATATTTTACTGTCGTAGTTTGAATTGTATCTGGTACACATTATAATGGAACTAATCCCATTCGTAAATTCTGTTGTTTTGAAAAGCAATACATGGAATCGAAGGGTTTTTATTAACTAAAAACAGAGGTGAAACAATGATTAGAATTGGTTTAGTCGGAACGAACTGGATCACAGAAAGATTATTGGGCGGAGCTGCACACGTGGAGACGCTAAGCGTAACAGCTGTTTACTCCAGAACCAGTGAACGGGCAGCAGAGTTTGCGGGTAAGCATGGAATTCCCCATCAGTTCACGAATCTCGAAGAAATGGCGGGCAGCGACAAAATTGATGCGGTATACATCGCTACCCCGAACTCTTTTCACGCAGAACAAGCTATCCTTTTCTTAAAAAATGGCAAACACGTTTTATGCGAGAAACCGCTCGCAGCCAATTCAAAGGAAGTCCAACACATGTTTGAAACGGCGAAGAAACACAACGTTCTTTTAATGGAGGCTATGAAATCCACACTCATGCCAAACTTCAAAGTGATTCAAGACAATCTTTACAAGATCGGAACCATTCGAAAGTACTTTGCAAGCTTCTGCCAATACTCATCTAGATATGACCAGTACAAGGAAGGGATTGTGTTAAATGCGTTCAATCCAAAGTTTGCAAATGGCGCGTTAATGGATCTTGGGGTCTATTGCATCTATCCTTTAATTGCTCTGTTCGGAGAACCTCTTGAGGTGAAAGCGACAGGCACACTTCTAGCATCCGGCGTAGATAGTTCAGGAAGCGTTACGTTAAAATACGAAGACAAAGACGCAGTGCTGATGTACTCTAAAGTTTCAAATTCCGCCTTACCTTGGGAGATTCAGGGAGAAAAAGGGACTATGCTAATCACAAAAGTTTCATCCCCTGAACAAGTGGAAATCCAGTATAACGATGGAAGCGTTGAAACACTCACCGTCGAAATGCCTTATCCATCGATGTCCTACGAATTGCAGGAGTTTGTAGATTTGATTGACCAAGGTAAAACAGAATCGACCGTGAACACTTACTTCAATTCTTATACGACTATGAAAGTGGCGGATGCCATCCGGAGAGCTATCGGTTTGGAATTCCCAAGTGATTCAGATTAACACAACAAAGGCTTGGGCTATGTGTACGCATAGTCCAAGCCTTGTCGTATGAATACTGTTTGTTAGTTGTCATTTGGTACGGGGGTCAATACAAATTGTTCAAGTGCATGAAGCACACCCTCATCATTGTTTGTCTTAGTAATGTAATCCGCGACACTTTTTAACGCCTCGACTCCATTCCCCATAACCACTCCTAAACCAGCTGTCGTGATGAGCTCGAAATCGTTATGATTATCCCCAATACCGATTATTTCAGAACGCTTGATTCCAAGTTGCTCAGCTAAGTAAAGCAGCGCCGTCCCTTTATTCGCTTCTGGGTTTGTAACTTCCAAGTAATGGGGTTTCGATTTTGCGATATGTGCACTTGAACCGAATTCCTGCTGTAACGTGATCTGAAAACGATCTAAATTCAATGGCTCTCCAATGAACAGCACTTTCGTAAAACCCTTTTCCAATAGACTGTTTAAATCGTCTATAACAGTATAAGATACGTCGCCTTCTCTCGCGTATCCTTGAATCTCTTCGTTATCTTCAGCTGAGTAGACGATATCGTCTTGGTACACTTGAATGTGCACCTGGTGCTCATGCGCTAACTCAATAAGCCTCTTAGAAATTGCTTCAGAGACGGGCCGGTCAAACCAAACCTTTTTCTCTTCTGCATCTTTAATGACTGCCCCTTGATACGTAATAAGCGGGACATTCAGTTTCAGCTGGTCAGCAAACTTTTTTGCTGATGGAAACATACGGCCTGTGGCTAACGTTACGACTACTCCACTTTCGATCGCTTGTTGAATCGCAGTGATTGTATTAGGCGTAATCTCCAATTGATCCGTCAATAACGTTCCATCCAGGTCAATGGCTACTAATTTATACATAAAACTTCTCCTTTATCTCATGACCGTACTGCTGCAGCAGTTATTGAAGACCTTCAAATAACAATACTCTTGCAGGTGATGCGTCTGTTCCGACTAACTTCAGCGGAGCAGCAACCATGAAATAATTACCTTGCTCAATGTCTTTCAAACGAAGTCCTTCAATGATAATGATGTCATTTGCAAATAGGGTTTTGTGCGTCGGGTGTCCTTCCTGGCTTCGTTCAATTCCAAGTGCATCAATTCCGATTCCACGCACCCCGATATCAGCAAGGTACTGCGCCCCGTCAGCAGCCAAGTAAACAAAATCAAAGTCAAAGTCTTCTACATTAGAGTTCTTGGTTTTCAATAAAACGAAATCGTTTTTCTGAAGGTCAAATACTTCTAAGTCTGTTTTAGAAACACCAGACTCAACCGTTGTTACATCGATTACTTTACATTGTCCGACTAAGTTCGTTAATGGCAGTGTTTCAAAGGTATCGCCGTCTACGACCATATGAAGCGGTGCATCAATATGAGTACCTGTGTGTACATCAAGTTCCAAGCGCGTTTCCGACACGTAGCCATTCGTCACCCGTTTCAATTCCGGCTGCTTTTCTGGCTTGTTTTTATAAACTGTCATTCCCTCATAAATTGAACTCGTTACATCATACATTTTCATCATTCATGACCACCATTCTGTATTAGGATCTTTTCCAACTATACCGACATCCTTGCACATTCGCCATCACCCTGTCTACAGGCAGGACCTTTTAGGATAAAAAAAGCCTGAGTCACCATAATAATTGGGCTCAGGCTTTTCGATACTTTTATTCTAAATTCGCATGACGGCCATACATGATATCTGAGTGTGCATCACTTTTCTCCATCACACTCAAAATAATGGCGTCGTAAAACAGAAGCAACGCCTGTTCAAAAAGGGATCCCATCGGCTGCATGGATTTTCCGCTCGTGCTGTCTGCCTTCGCTTGAGCAGGGATTTCGATTGTATGATCCGCCAATTGCCCGATGGTTGAGGCCGGGTTCGTTGTGATAGCTGCAATCGTTGCTCCAATGTTTTTTGCCTTTTCTGTCATGGCCACTAAACTTCCCGTTTCTCCTGAACCCGAGCCTACAATGAAAAGATCCTCGGATTCCAAGTTAGGCGTTACAGTTTCACCTACAACGTATGCATCAAGGCCGATATGCATCATACGCATAACAAAGGCTTTGGCCATAAAACCTGATCGTCCCCCGCCAGCCACGAAAATCTTTTTCGCGGGAAGAATCGCGTCCACTAAGTTTTCAGCGTCTTTTTCTTTCACCATGGAAAGGGTACGTTCCAATTCATCCAATATTTCATGTGTATACGCAGTTGCGTTCATATTACTCGTACGCGCCTTGCTGGATCATCTGTTTAATTTGCTGCGCTGCTGCTTTCTTATCATTCTTGCTAGTAATTCCGCCGCCTACAATGACGAGATCCGGTTGAGCTTTAATCACTTCTGGAAGTGTTTCTAGCTTAATCCCGCCTGCGATTGCTGTTTTCGCATTTTTAACAACGCTTTTAATCGTACGGAGATCTTCAAATGAATCTTTTCCTTCTGCTTGGAGATCATATCCTGTATGGACACAGATGTAATCTGCTCCCATTTGATCGAGCTCGGCAGCACGCGTTTTAATATCTTTGACAGCAATCATATCAACTAGGATTTGCTTTCCAAGCTTTTTAGCTTCTTCTACAGCACCGCGAATTGATGAGTCTTCTGCTTGTGCAAGAATGGTAACAATATCTGCTCCTGCTGCAGATGCGTTCCCTACTTCATATCCTGCTGCGTCCATAATTTTCACGTCTGCAAGTACGTCCAAGTTAGGAAATGCAGCTTTTACTTCTTTCACTGCAGCGAGTCCTTCTTTGTTAATGACAGGCGTTCCAATTTCGACAATATCAATATATTCTCCAACTTCCTTCACCACTTCAATTGCTCCCGGGATATCGACAAGATCTAATGCTAATTGTAATTTCATATATGTGTTCTCCTTTTATGTGTTTTTCAGTGCTCACTCAGTGTAAATCCAGAGTGATCTTTTGAGAAGTACGCACTTTAAAATCACATACTGACAAGGAGTATACTGTGGATTGTAGTTATGGAGATGGATTGTATTCCGCTTCATATATAGAAAAGTCAATTTGTATTGAAATTTTATAAGTAAGTTTATCGAAACTATTCAAAAGAAATATACTGCAAGGTCATGCGTCCCCCTGTAAATGGGTTACAGCAAATCTGTTAGGGATCGTCGCCAATTGTTCACAGTATACTTTCAAACACTAACTGTTTTAAAACTGCGTACTTACATTTTTCATGCGGTAATCTTATACTAGGTACTGTTGCACTTTTAAATACTGGATTTATTATTTAACCCAATTGGAGGGGAGACCTATGCAATTCAATAATTTCTCTTCACAACCAGAGGAACACAGCGAACAAAATGCGCAAGGAATGACTGTGGTATTGTTTGGCGCTACAGGTGATTTAGCCAAACGAAAGTTATTTCCTGCATTATATAATTTGTTTATTGAGAGTAAAATGCCAAAGGCTTTTTCAGTTGTCGGCCTGGGCCGTACTCCTTATACCGACGATGTGTTCCAAACGAAGGTGGAACAATCGCTTCGGACGTACTCACGGGGAACCGTTGAACAAGAAGGATTGCACCAGTTCTTATCCTCTTTCCGCTACTGTACATTTGACGCAACAGAAACAGCGTCTTATGAAAAACTAAATGGACTCATCGTACAACGGGAACGGGAATTGGCAATCCCGGAAAATCGGCTATTTTACTTGTCCGTTGCCCCCAGCCTGATCGATGTCATCACATCTAATCTTAATACAAGCGGTGTCAGTCAAACGTCAGGATGGAAACGACTTATCGTAGAAAAGCCATTCGGAAGCGATTTGGCATCAGCCCGGGAGTTGAACCAAAAGCTGCGGATAGCATTTCATGAGGATGAAATCTATAGAATCGATCACTATCTCGGCAAGCCGATGGTCCAAAACCTTGAAACGCTGATCCTCGTCAATCCGGTATTGGATTCGTTATTTAATCACGAGCTGATCGCGAATGTCCAAATTACCGCCAGCGAAACGGTGGGCGTTGAGACAAGAGCCGCTTACTATGATCACGCCGGTGCGATTCGGGACATGGTGCAAAATCATATGCTGCAGCTCGTCATGATGACGGCTCTGCATCTGCCTAAGAAAGCACAGCCTGAAGAAATCCGCTCTAAAAAAGTTGAAATCATGGAAGCGTTACGTCCGATTCAAGGTGAAAACTTACAAACTGATTTGATCCGTGCGCAATATGGTGAAGGCGACCTTTTTGGCATAGACGTTTCTGCCTATCGCGAAGAACCAGGTGTGCCTCATTCTTCCATGAACGACACGTATATCGCAGCCCGATTATTTATCGACAATGAATTTTGGAAAGGGATTCCGTTCTATATTCGAACCGGTAAACGATTGGATAAAAAATCGACTCGTATTGTTTTTGAATTCAAAGAACGTCCAGCACAATTGGAAGACTACCGGCCAGAAGGGCTTGCCCCGAATTTGTTAATTCTTGAAATCAGTCCGAATGAAAGCATTTCACTGCAAGTGAACATGAAAGACCCTTCTACAAACAAATTTAAGCCCTCTACCATTACGTTCACAACGAACTCAAGCAATCAGCCAGAAGCTTACGAACTACTGTTACATGACGCAATGCTTGGCAACGCGACGTTCTTTGCTAATTGGAAGGAAGTCGAATTGTCCTGGCAATGGATTCAGCCACTGCTCGAGGCATTTGAGGAAAACCAAATACCGCTGGCCACGTATGCCGCTGGCTCAACGGGACCTAAAGAAGCAAAACAGTTACTTGCAAATGATCACGCTAACTGGTGGTAATCAGACCATCTTTCAACCAAAAGGAGATACAGCACATGTCAGTTACATTTGAATACACAAACGCAATGTCCTTCATGAAGAGCACAGAGATGGATAACTTCAGTGAATTTGTAAAGTCCGCTCATAACCAGATACACGGTCAGCGCGGACCCGGATCGGATTATCTTGGCTGGGTCAATTGGCCAGTAGAGTATGACAGAGAAGAGTTCGAACGTGTAAAATCTGCGGCTTCACGGATTCAACAACAATCAGATGCATTAATTGTTATTGGAATCGGCGGCTCGTATCTCGGATCGAAGGCTGCAATTGAAGCTCTTTCCCATACATTCCATAACCAAATCGACGGCAATACGGAAGTATACTTCGCCGGGCAGAATATCAGTTCTATCTATATCGAAAACCTTCTCCAAGTGTTAGAAGGAAAAGATATTTCTATCAATGTAATCTCGAAATCAGGAACTACGACAGAACCTGCGCTGGCTTTCCGGATTTTCCGTGAATTCATGGAGAAAAAGTACGGAGAAGAAGAAGCACGGAAGAGAATTTACGTAACTACGGACAAAACAGAAGGCGCTCTTCGCACGCTCGCAACTGAAGAAGGATACGAAACGTTCGTAATTCCAGAAGATATCGGAGGTCGCTATTCTGTTCTCACACCGGTCGGGCTCCTGCCCATCGCTGTTGCCGGACTTGATATTGACCAAATGATGTCTGGTGCTGAAGCAGCTTACCATAAGTATAATAATCCAGACATCGCGACAAATGGCAGTTACCAATATGCAGCCGTTCGCAATATTTTCAACAACAAAGGGAAATCCATCGAGTTATTGGTTACCTATGAACCCGGCCTCCATTATGTTGCCGAGTGGTGGAAACAACTATTCGGTGAAAGTGAAGGTAAAGATGTCAAAGGGCTCTTCCCTGCATCTGTTAACTTCACGACAGACTTGCATTCAATGGGGCAATACGTTCAAGAAGGACGCCGTCTGTTCATCGAAACCGTACTGCAAATAAAGAAATCACCAGTTGAGCGGACAATTCAAGCAGATGCAAACAACATTGACGGACTGAATTTCTTAACTGGAAAAACAATGGACGAAGTAAATAAGATGGCAGCTCTCGGTACGACGCTTGCCCATATCGATGGAGACGTCCCGAACTTGCTGATCGAGTTAGATGAATTGAATGAATACACGTTTGGCGAACTCGTCTATTTCTTCGAGAAAGCGTGTGCGATTAGCGGGACCTTACTAGGTGTAAATCCATTTGATCAGCCCGGGGTTGAAGCCTATAAGAAGAATATGTTTGCACTCCTCGGTAAAGATGGGTATGAGGAAGAACGCAAACAGTTAGAAGAACGCTTAGCAGAGATCACCAAACACTGAAAACCAGAACGGAGGATGACTATGAGCAATCAGCAAATCGGCGTTATAGGACTTGGCGTTATGGGCTTAAACTTGGCGCTTAACATGGAAAGCAAAGGATTCCCTGTTGCGGTCTATGACTATTGGACAGATCGTACGGATGAATTTATTGCGAATGAAGCCAGCGGAAAAAATATCATCGGGGCTTCCACTCTTGAACAGTTTGTCGCGTCCATCGCAGCACCGCGCAAAATTTTAATGATGGTTAAAGCCGGAGAAACAACGGATTCGGTCATCCAATCCCTTCTTCCGCACCTTGAACCGGGTGATATTTTAATCGATGGCGGCAATACATTCTTTGAAGATACAAATCGTCGGACAGCTGAATTAAAAGCTTCCGGTGTACATTTCATCGGAACGGGCGTATCGGGCGGCGAAGAAGGGGCGCGCTTCGGTCCTTCTCTCATGCCGGGCGGGCCGAAGGAAGCGTATGAGCAGGTAAAACCGATCTTGGATGCCATTTCAGCAAAAGTGGATGGAACGCCTTGTAGCGCCCATATGGGGCCTGAAGGTGCCGGACATTATGTAAAGATGGTCCATAACGGAATTGAATACGGGGATATGCAGCTTATTTCAGAAGCGTATTTCATGATGAAACACGCACTTGGGATGACAGCTTCCGAGCTGCATGACACATTTGCAGAGTGGAACGACGGCGAACTGAATAGTTACCTGATTGAAATCACTTCTGAAATTTTTGCTAAGATCGATGATGAGACAGATAAGCCGTTACTTGATCAGATTTTAGATAAAGCCGGGCAAAAAGGGACAGGCAAGTGGACAAGTCAAAATGCATTGGATTTAGGAATCTCACTGCCTATCGTGACAGAATCTGTTTTCGCACGGTTCATCTCTTCCATTAAAGAAGAGCGCGTTGCTGCGAGTCAATTGCTGACAGGACCTGAAGTTACTCCGTTTTCGGGCGATCGTACAGCGATGATCGAAGCGATTCGAAAAGCATTGTATATGAGTAAGATCTGTTCGTATGCACAAGGATTCGCTCAAATGCGTGCTGCTTCTAATGAGTATGGCTGGGACATTCCTTATGGCGAAGTGGCAATGATCTTCCGCGGGGGTTGTATCATCCGCGCGCAGTTCCTGCAAAACATCAAAGACGCTTTCGATCATAATCCAGAGTTGCCGAACTTGTTAGTAGACCCTTACTTCACTAAAATTGTCGGGCACTATCAGTCAGCACTTCGTGAAGTATTGACACTTGCGATTGGGAAAGGCATTCCGACACCGGCATTCTCCAGTGCACTCGCTTATTACGATAGTTACCGTACAGCGACATTGCCTGCGAATCTGATCCAAGCGCAGCGTGATTATTTTGGCGCTCATACGTATGAGCGGATCGATCAAGATGGTACGTTCCATACGGACTGGTCAGTTAAGTAATTTAAATTACAAGATATACCCCGCTCATCAATTAGATGGCGGGGTTTATTTATATGAAACTAAATCATTATTCGACTTCGTTCAACATGGAACCAATATCAGATGCTGAGGTAGGATAGGCAAAAATCGTCTTCTTCATTTCTTCAAACGTTAACTCCAGACGAATAGCGGTGGAGAAATGATTGATGAGATCATCAGCATTATCGCCTAAAATATGCGCACCCAGAACTGTCCCTTTCTCAACATCTGTAATGAGTTTAAATGCTGCTGCCTGCTCGTTTGTCCGTTTAAACGTAAACCAGTCTGTCATTTCCTGATACGTCACATTGTTTTTTTCTTTACCCTTTTCAGCTTCCTCTTCAGCCTTGCCAACGGAACCGATTTTCGGGACCGTGAACGCAACAGACGGCACAACTGGATAGACAATTGGCGTGTGGTTGCCATGAAGTAAGTTTTGGATGACAGCATCAGAATCTCTTGAAGAAATGGGAGTAAGCGGTGGTGCTGATGTCTCAGCAGCGTCCCCGGCAGCGTATACATTAGGGTTGCTCACACTTTGCAGGTATTCATTGACCTGAACGCCACCCTTATCACCAAGATGAACATGTCCTTTTTCAGGATCGATATCGAGTGCAGGTGCACGCCCCAATCCATGGACAACTAAATCGCCTGTAAAGATTTGCTTTTCATCGTCTCTTTCAGCCGTTACTGTAAACGTTTTTCCGTTCTTTTCTACAGACTTAACGCGCGTATTTAGGTGGATTTTAATGCCGACCTGTTCAGAACGTTTTACAAGAAGATCGACTAAATCT
Source organism: Sporosarcina sp. (assembly GCA_029257435.1). GTDB lineage: Bacteria > Bacillota > Bacilli > Bacillales_A > Planococcaceae > Sporosarcina. The sequence goes on from JARIBI010000147.1 coordinate 10,438, forward strand.
GGATCGAATTGTTCAAGAGGTCGTTCTCCACCATGGATGACTTCAACTTCCGCACCGACACGTGCAGCGAGATGCGCAAATTCCATTGAAATGTAGCCTCCACCTGCAAAGATGATCTTATTCGGCAATTCTTCAAGGTCAAGGAAGTCATCACTGTGAATCATCAAGTCCTCACCATCTAGTCCTAATTTTACTGGCTGTGCGCCTGTTGCGATAACGATTTTCTTACCAGTGACCACATCCTCTCCTACTCGGATTTGCGTATCGGATTCAAACTTTGCCTCTCCATGATAACCATCAATCCCGAGCTCCTTGAATTTCTTTTCAGTGTTTTCAGGAATCGACTCCGTGAACGTTTTCTTAAACGCCATCAAGTCTTTCCAATCGATACGTGCATCTCCCGAGAGTCCTTTTCCTGCCATTCTCTCCTTCCAATCCATCCATTCTGCAGCTCCGACCAATACTTTTTTCGGATCACACCCGCGTTGCGGACACGTCCCCCCGAACGTACGTCTATCGATAATGGCAACATTCCACCCTGCTTTTTTACACGCTTGGGCAATGCTAGAGCCTGCAGTTCCAGTTCCGACAACGACCAAATCATAGTTTTTTTCCATATGTAATCCTCCTCTAACGAATGTTCATACTATTTTTTACCCTCGTTTACATGATTTAACCCATATATATCGCCTGCTGCCAGACAACAATATAGGTATTAAAAAAGGTGCCGCTCTGGCACCTTTTTCAATACCTATAAATCTTGTAAACGTAAACAAGTAGGAGGACATGAACACAATCACTGCTGTCCTATGTTTTTCACCTGCATGCTATTTATCTTCTTCTTTTGTTTTCCTTTCTCAACAAATATACAAAATAAGGAGCGCCTATAATAGCGGTCATGATTCCTACAGGAACTTCCCTAGGCAGAATAACAACCCTTCCAATGATGTCTCCAGTCAGCATTAAATTCGCCCCCACTATTGCAGCTAAAGGAATCAGCAGCTGATGCCTGCCTCCTACAAGTTGCCGGGCAATGTGAGGTGCTATAAGGCCGACAAATCCTATCGCGCCTACCGCAGCTACCGAAACTCCTGCCAGTGAAATCGAAAGGAGCAGTAACCAAAAACGTTGTCGAATGATTCCAAGACCAAGTGACTGGCTGAACTCATCTCCAAGCTGAAAAACATTAAGTTTGTGGTATTGTCCCCAGGCAATTGGAAACAGGATAACAATCCATGGGAGCAGAGACCATACTTCACTCCACCCTCTTCCCCACAAACTTCCGGACATCCATAACAGAGCCATGTTAATATCTGTCGGGAACTTAACTAACAAAAATTGAATTCCCGATTGAAAAATAGCACCAAGTGCAATACCAATTAAAGCAAAAGAAGCAGGATTAATTGTAAAACGCTTACTGATGAACAAGAGCATAACAAAGACTAAAAAAGCGCCGAATAATGCAGCAATCGGTAATACATACGTCGGAGCAGCTGGAAATAAAAATATAATGACTGCCGCAAAAAAACCTGCACCTTTTGTGACTCCGATGACATCCGGACTCGCCAACGGATTTCGCACAAGACTTTGCAAAATCACCCCTGAGACAGCCAATCCGCCTCCTGCTAGGATGCTGATTACCGCACGCGGTAAACGGTATTCCCGTACAATAAATGAAAAACGAGCATCTGTCTGGACTAATCCATTCCATACGTCAGACATTCCAATGAATACTGTTCCGACACTAAGTGAACCGACAAATAAAATAATCATGATCAAGCAGGCGCAGAGGATCACCCATCCTTTTCTCATAGCGAAGCAGCACCTTTCTTACGAGCTAAGTAAATGAAGAATGGTCCGCCAATCAATGCCGTTACAATTCCCACTGGAGATTCGTAAGGAAATGCGATTAATCGGCTAATTAGGTCGGCGTATAAAAGTAGCAGACTACCTAGCAAAGCTGTCATGGGAACTAGGATTTTCATATCGTTTCCTGCGAGTGAACGAGCAATGTGCGGTACTAGTAATCCTACAAACCCAATAGGACCACAAATCGCGACCGCAGAGCCTGCTAAAATAATGACTACTAACATTCCAATAAGTTTTATGAGTAAAATCCTCTGGCCCAATCCCGTAGCAATTTCATCATCCAACACTAATAATTTAAAAGACGGCAGCATGACGAGAAAGAGAAAGACTCCTATGAATGTCCACGGCAGAATTGTTTTAACTTCAAGCCATCCGGCCTGGTCTATTGCACCAACTAACCAAAACAACATACTCTCTGTAGATTGTTGGTTCAATATAATTAATCCTTCCGTCAAAGAAGACAGGAGAAAATGAATGGCAATTCCAGCGAGCACTAACTGAACGTGTTGTTTTTGACGGATCCCTGCTAAGGAAAACACAAGAAATGCTCCTACCGCAGCACCCATAAAAGCAAAATAGATAGAAGCGGTCAACGTGAAGTTCGTGAAAATCAGTAACCCAACTACTACAGCTAAAGAGGCTCCAGCATTTATGCCAAACACGTGCGGTGACGCAATTGGATTCCTAGTTATATTTTGTGTTAACAATCCAGCCAACGCCATATGACAACCAATGATGATCGCCATGATTGTTCTGGGTAATCGCAAAGTTTGTATGTACAGATGCTCTTTTTGCTGTCCTTGAAAGGAGACTGCTTGCAGAACAGTTTCCCAAGAAACAGACGCTTGACCCCATTTAAGACTGAGTAGAAACCCGATAATTAGTAATGAAACCATACTCGAAAACAGGAAGAGCAGAAACGAATGACGTTTCTGCTTCCTTTGTTCATATAAGCTCATTCACTGCACTCCTAATTGACTGACGAGATCCTCAATTATTTTTTCTGAACCAAGCAGCCCTCTGGATAACGCCCAATCTCTACGTTCAACTTTCACGACTTGATCATTTTGAACGGCTTCGATCTTTTTCCACAAAGGATTTACTGACCATGTATCGACAATTGTTTCTTCAGTTGCCGGCATCAAGAAGATTGCTTGCGGATTTGTTTCTACAAGTTGTTCTAAGCTTAACTTCGGATACGAGTCATCGCTTTTGACTGGATCTTCGAATCCTATATCTTGTAAGAAAGATCCTACATACGAATGGTCTGAATGGGCAAAGAATCCTTCCGCATTCGTTACTGCTGGCACGACCGACAGCGCTGTATCTCCAAGCTTCCTCTTCGCTTCTTCAATTTTCTCATTGTGCATTTCTAAACGTTTCTTACCTTCTTCATCTTTACCGACTGCTTTTGCAATCATTAAATAGTTGTCTAACATTTGTTTGTAATCTGCTTGATGATCATCCAATACAAGCGTTGGAGCAATTTTCGTCAATTGGTCATAGATTGTTTTGTGATGATTCAAATCCGCTATGATTAAATCCGGCTGCAATGAACTGAGTAACTCAATATTCGGCTCATAACGAGACCCAACAGACGTATAATCCGTAAGTTTTTCTTTAACTGCATCCATGAACAGCTCAGGATTATCATCATCTGCAATACCGATTGGCTGGACATCTAACGTCATAAGCGCGTCTGCATAACTAAATTCTAGAACAACCACCTTTTTGGGTACGCTATCCAAAACCGTATTTCCAAGAGCATGTTCAATCTCAATGCCTGTAATCTTATTATCTTTTTGTTCCTCTGTAGTTGTATTTTCTTTCTCCTCTTTGCCACAAGCCATTAGGCTCAAAATAAGACCAATTCCCATCGCGAATCCAAGACATTTCTTCCACCATTGTTGCATATAGTGTTCCCCCTCAAATGATTATGATTCTCATTATCATTTATTTATCGATATTTTAACATATCTTAAGCAAAGAAGTAGCATGTCGTATCTTTAGATTCCCTTTTCCTGATTACGGAAATTTTTTGGTGAACACCCCACTTTCTTTTTAAAACTTCTGCTAAAGTGGAAGTAATCTGTAAAACCTGCCCGTTTTCCGATCTCTTTTGCAGTCAAATCAGATTGCACTAGCATTTCTTTCGCTTTTTCTATTCGAAGGTTAATAAGATACGCATTCACAGTCGTTCCGGTATGATTCTTAAACACTACTGTGTAGTGCCCGACGCTAAGACCCGCTCTTTTCGCAAGTACTGACAAATTAATATCTAACATGTAATGCTGATTCATATAAGATATAGTTTCTTCCACCAGTGAAATCGTTGGCTTCATATCTCTTTTCATAGAGGATTCACTCATGTAGATATATAACAGCCGTTCAAGCATTATCCTCTCTTTAATAATTTGACCAACCTCACCCTTCTTTTCATTATTCGTTTTTTTGGATGTGCGCGTGCGAAGTAATTCATCGAGCATATACTCTATTTTCTCTTCACTCATAGCAGATAGGTTTCCACTTAATGACCATTGATGGTTTTCTGGATAAAGTCGATATGTAAGAAGAACAAAAGCAGCTGACCTGGTTTTTGGTATGTGTATATGAAAAGGACCATCCTTACTGTTCAAAGCGAATGCCTCCGTACAAATTACAGAAGAATGCTCACTAGAAGTGATTGTTACATGCCCTTGTTTAACAACTAGTATGGCTTGGCTTTCTGTCGGGGTATAGCAGTATGATGTTGTATACATGCAGATATTTTCTACAAGTGGAATGCATGAAACTAACTGTTGAAAGCCCATGAGCTGAGTCTCCTTTTCTATCCATATAAAAAAACCTTGAAGTAATATCAAGATTTTTTAAGGGTGTTCAACTTTGCAATGATGATCACAGAGATTATAGGTTACACATATAGGGCACCCTAATGTAGGTTCCGTTATAATTGTCGCTTCAATGTTATAAACTTGTTTTAATGTCTTTTGTGTCATGACATTCATTGGAGAACCTGTCTGTACAACTTTTCCCGTGTTCATCATAATTAAGTGATCAGAAAACCGAGCGGCATGATTGATATCATGAAGAACCATCACTATGGTGCGGTTTTCTTGTTCATTTAATTTTTTCAACAATTGAAGAACTTCCAATTGATGGGCCATGTCTAAATATGTAGTAGGCTCGTCCAAGACAATGACGTCTGTATCTTGAGCTAATGTCAGTGCAATCCAAACCTTTTGCCGCTGACCGCCAGACAATGCTTCCACTTCGAGCTCTGCAAATTCTTTTATTCCCGTCACTTCGAGCGCCCATTCAATTTTCTCAATATCTTTTTTGCTAAGTCGCTTAAATCCCTTTAAGTGTGGAAAACGACCATATGACACGAGCTCATATACAGTCAGCCCTCGAGGAGTTGTCGGACTTTGCGGCATAAGTGCCAGTTGTTTCGCAATTTCTTTAGGTGATTGCTCATGTATCCTCTTTCCATCTAAATAGATGACTCCCTTATCAGGACTTACTATACGTGAAATTGTTTTTAACAATGTAGACTTTCCACACCCATTGGGTCCTACGATAGTCGTAATTTCACCTTTAGGAATGGTTACATTCAAAGATTGAAGAATAATCTTATCCTCATAACTCACGGCTATATCTTCAATGGTTAACTGTGGCATTGTTTCACCTCACTCAGCTGATAATGACTCTCATTCTTAGTTCACTATATCGACTGCATGAGTCGCTGTCAATATGTACCTGCAGCCTGCTATCTATCCATTAATTGTAATATCCTGCAATTCTAACAGACGCTCAAGTATAAAAAGAATTTTAAAAAGAACAAAAAAAAGGTGACTTGTCAGCACCCTTTATAAATGTACTATTAGGATTTCAATTGGACAGCTCTTATTCGCAACAGGTGTTTCCCAATCGAATGACTGACAAGCACACATTTTCAGATTTTAAATTTTCATTACTAGGTTAGAAAGTAAGGAGCTTTGTTTCTTTGTCAGATTCTGTTAGTCATACAGTTAATTACCTCACTTCCAAATATGACGAAACATACTTTTTAACTCTGCAGGATTTATAATAACGCAGTCTTCAAGTAAAACAAACCCCCATTAATAATTTCAATTCGGATTGTCGTTTCATACTGTTCTTCAATCGCTTTTTTCTCTATATGATAACTTTCAGGTACATCCTCGACGCCCGTGTAAAAGTAATCCAGCACACGCAAATCTTTGACTTGGCGCTGCTTTGCTTCATCTACCCACGTATGATCATCCTGATTCACAACGTTTTCCATGACATCTTCTAGCCGGTCTAAGGCACGTACAGGCGGGATGATGTACGGCAGATAATACGTATTCGCGGATACAGATGGTGCTAACTCCAGTTTCTGGACAGATCCCTGAAACCCGTCAATCACTGCACCATTCATTAAATTCATCCCTAAGGAATAAAGGCTCTCTTTTGTTCGGTCACTGGAATACGTAATTTTATAATTTACACCGAGCCATGGTGTTAACGTTATTTGAGATGTTTGACCAGGCCCGGGTTTTTCATAAAGCTGCACAAAAGCGCCTTGTTCTTTCGTTACTTGAAACAGCTGGTGAAGTCTTGGAGAACCGAAGTGGATTCTCTCTCCTGCCATAGAAGTGGGAAACTGGCTTGGATTGGTGATCAGTGTCAGCTTAGCGGGGTTCGGTTCTACACCGCCGCTTTCTACATAACTCCAGTAAAACGGACGATTCATAATCCGTTTGTCCATGTCGGTTGTTAGTTGGACCGTCAGATGATCATAGCTTTCGTCAAGCACCCTGCATTTGTTTTCATGGAAAAACTGTTGGATGTACTGATGAATTTCTTGCTGGCGCATAGACACCTTCCTTTCCCGGAACCACTTAAGAGATTGAACGCTTTTCATCGGTTAAAATATGATCCAATTCCCCAACTACTTTTTCAAATACACCAATCTTCCGTTCGAGCAATTCCACCATTTTGTCTTCAACTGACTGTTCTACCGCTAAATTGTATATATGCACATCTTCGGTTTGTCCAAGTCTATGAACACGTCCGATCCGCTGCTCTAACTTCATTGGATTCCACGGTAAGTCGTAATTGATGACATGGTGGCAAAATTGTAAGTTAATCCCTTCACTTCCCGATTCAGTCGCGATCAGCACTTGCGCGTTGCCCTGGAATAACTGCTTCATCCACTCTCGTTTGTTTTTGCTGAACTTTCCATTGAACAATACACTTGTGATACCTTTCGCATGCAGCACTGCTTGCAAATAGGCTTGTGTCGCGCGATACTCCGTGAAAATTATGACTTTGTCGTTCGCTTGTTGAATGAGTTCCACAGCTTTTTTTGCCTTTGAATGGATCCCGAGTTCCGTCAGCTTCAACAAAATCTCTTCTATCTGGAATCGGACTTCTGGTTGAGTCGCAGCCTGATGTAATTTCTCTAATGTCAACACTGCCGCCAGCTGACTGCTGCACATTTCTCTCTGAAGTGTGAGCAGCGTAAACGAATCTGAAACTGGTAACTTTGAAATCATCGAATAGACAGCTCGTTCTTGTTCTGAAAACTCCAGCGGCATAATTTGTACCAGACGATTCGTCCATTCAATTCCGGTCTCGTGTCTGATGTTCCGTACCATCACTTGCTGGATTAATTCCTTCAAAAACTCGTCTTCTTCTACATGATGCTTGCTCGCAGAAAAAACACTTTGAAAGGTTTCTAAGTTCCCTAAATGGCCGGGCTTGAGCAAAGAAATCAAGTTAAACAGTTCGAACACATCATTTTGAATCGGGGTCGCGGTGAGGAGTAAGCAGAACTTTTTCTTTAATTGCTGAACGAACTCATAGTTTTTCGTTTTAGGATTCTTGAGTTTATGGGCTTCATCTATAATAACCAAATCATATTCTTGTTGAACAATCATCTCTTTATGGGGGCTTCGCTTCGCCATGTCAATACTCATCACCACAATCGGACAGTGATCTAAATTGTATTTTTTATTGTAAGCAATTGCAGGAATATAGAATTTCTGATTCAGTTCCTCTATCCATTGATTCGTTAAAGATGCCGGGGCAAGTATGAGCGCTTTTTTCACAAGTCCGCGTATGAGATATTCTTTTAAAACAAGCCCTGCTTCAATTGTTTTTCCAAGCCCCACTTCATCTGCTAAAATGGCTTTCCCGTTCATCCGCTCAATAACGGTTTCCGCGGCTTCCAATTGGTGTGCATACGGTGTAAGATTCGGTAAATGTTTTGGCGATTGGAGTCCGTGAAATTCTGGAATCACTTTTGCTCTTTCCATGTCATAACACATTTGATAGAGCGTCCAATTGTCCCACTCCTTGCGATTTTCTAGACGTTCTATAAATCCTTCTTTCCATTCCGATGACCGCTCAATTCGCATACGTATCCCCTCATTCAACTTTGTCTTTTAAATTAGCATGCCCAAAGAATAGGTTGTTTATGTATAAGTGTGATCCGAAACACAGAATGTAAGAGAAGAGCCGATGATTTCTCACCTGGCTCTTCGCTCTTGTCTTCGTATGTTCGTTTGAACTTAGATTTCAATCACATACACTAAGATCATCGGTCTTCTCTTCGTACGTTCGTACAACAGCGTTTCCACTGCTTTTTTGATATGCTGTCTCATCGCCGTGGCATCATTCCCGGAAGTCCCCTTAACATTGCCGACCGCTGCTTTGGCAGTCTCATTCACCTCGTCAATTAGTTCCTTTGCATCCGGCTTGTACATGAAACCTCTAGAAATCGTATCTGGCTCTGATAGAAGTTGACCATTCTCCTTGTTTACAGTGATCAGGATTACGAGCATTCCTTCTTCTGAAAGAAGTCTTCGATCACGAAGCACCGCATTTCCGACATCGCCTACACCCAACCCATCGACAAAGACTCTCCCAGCCTTGACGCTACGTGTCTGCCGAGCAGTTGCACCGTCGAAATCCACTACATCCCCATTGTTGATGATGAAGATATTTTCCTGTTCTACTCCAACAGATTGTGCGAGTTCCCTGTGCTTATGAAGCATCCGATATTCACCATGAATCGGGATGAAATACTTAGGCTTCATTAAAGTCAACATGAGTTTCAGCTCTTCCTGACGAGCATGCCCGGAGACATGCATCCCTTCTTCCGTACCATAAATCACATTGGCTTTTAATCGGAATAGCTGATCAATAATCCGGGAGACGTTCGTTTCGTTACCTGGAATTGGGGATGATGCTAAAATCACCGTGTCATCAGGCAGTACTTCTGTGTGCCTTGAGTTCGCACTCGCCAAACGGGACAATGCTGCGAGCGGTTCTCCTTGACTCCCCGTACAGAGAACAGCGACATTTTGCGGATTCATTTTTTTGATTTCATAAGGTTCTATAATCATCCCCTCAGGAATGTCTAAGTGGCCTAGTTCCGAAGCGACTTTTACAACATTCAGCATACTTCTCCCAAGCAGTACTAACTTACGGCCAGTATTCTGCGCTGCATCTACCACTTGCTGGACTCGATGGACATTCGATGCGAAGGTCGAGATGAATACTTTCCGTTTCGCTTTGCGGAACGCTTCTTCAATATGGCTGCCGACAGATAATTCAGAAGGATTAAAACCTGGCCTCTCTGCATTTGTACTTTCGGATAGCAGCACTAATACACCGTTATCTCCGATTTTAGCCATCTTATGAATGTCTGGCGGGTCATTGTTAACGGGCGTCAGGTCAAATTTAAAATCGCCTGTATGGACAACTGCTCCAATTGGTGTGAGGAATACAATGCCGACACAATCGGGAATACTATGGTTTGTCCTAAAAAACGTGATGTCTACACTTCCAAAGGATAAGGTGGATGAATCGTCAATCAAATGCATTTCTGCCGATCTTAGCAATCCATGTTCTTTCAACTTGATTTCAATTAATCCTAACGTCAAATCCGTTGCATACATAGGAAGATTCAGCTGTTTTAGAAAGTATGGAATGCCTCCGATGTGATCTTCATGACCATGGGTAATAATCAAGGCCCTCACATTATCTTTGTTATCTTGTAAATACGAAATATCCTGGATGATCAAATCGATGCCAAGTAAGCTTTCATCAGGGAACTTCGATCCACAATCAATAACGAAGATATCGTCCTCATACTGTACAACATACATATTTTTTCCGATCTCATTAATACCGCCTAACGCAAAGATAGACAATTCCTTTTCTAGTGTGGTCACCTTTCATCCGCTCCCTAAAAATTTGAATATGCCTAGTATGCACAAATTTGTCTGGAATTATGAATTCGTTTAAAGGCTTGCGGGTACATGTGATTTAGGAGGAATTAGTATGGAAGAAAAACGTACATTAAGGCTTGTACTCACTGGAATCCTGTTCGGTATTTTAATGTCGGCGATGGATTACACGACCGTCGTGATAGCATTAGGTTCGATTTCAGGAGATTTAGGAGGCGTCGACAGTTATGTATGGATCACTTCGGCTTACGCAGTAGCTGTTTTAGCGGGGATGCCGATTTTCGGCCTAGAATTCGGCGGGAAACAATTTGATTGGTCTTCATGGCAAATCATTTCCTTATTCAGCATTTACGTGATCTTCTTCATCGTGTTCATGTGGGCGGAAATGCGAGCAAAAGAGCTGATCAATTCGTTCTGGATGTTTAAAAACCATCTGTTTGCCTCTTTTCCAGTACTGACTTTCGTTACGGGGCAACATTCATCTGTTTGGCAATATCCAAAACGTATTCCTGCCTGAAACGCGCAAATCCATTCCACCTGATATTTTGGAAATCATCACGAATGAAATGTCCACGTCGATTTCGACAACATTTTTATGGTCTCTAATTCCAGTAGCGATTTCAATTATTACTGTGTACTACATGGGACCTGAGCGTTTAATCCCCAAAAAAGAATCAGAAAAATAACTAAGAAAGAGGCATCGACAAGGTTAACGTCGATGCCTCTTTTCAATTAGTGCCTTCATACTTCGAAACAGGCAGCTTCCGTTTTACTTGTTTTAGCGTTGCAACAATTAGAAAACTGACGATTACGAGCAATAACCAAGAACTCACTTTTCCTAGATGGACCAGACTCCATGCATCCGTCTGATCTGGATATTGCCAAGCACCAAAAAACGTTGCGATATTTTCTGCAACCCATATGAAAAATCCAATGAGTATAAAAGAAAGTGTAATGGGCATTCGGTATCGGCTTCCATTCACTTCGTAGGTTACCCACGAACGCCAAAAGACTACAAGGACCAGTGCAGATAGCCACCAGCGAATGTCTATCCAGAAATGATGTACAAAGAAGTTCAAGTAGATAGCCGCTGCAAGAGGGACTACCAATAGAAACGGCGGCCACTTTACCAGTTGAACATCGAGCCTTCTCCAAGCCTGACATAAATAGCTCGCTACACTTGCATACATGAAACCGCTATAAAGAGGGACTCCAAAAATTTTCATATACCCTTCTTCAGGATACGACCAAGACCCCATATTCACTTTAAAAATCTCAAGAGCCAGTCCAATTAGATGGAACAATGTGATCACTTTTAGCTCATCTTTCGTTTCAAGTCCAGTGTGCACCATCCACCATTGCATCAGCAGGAAAATGAGAAGCAGCCAATCATATCTCGGCAGAAATGGCAGAGGCAGGACTTGTGTCAGCGCCAATGAACCGAAAATGACGACTGGAAAAATGCAAGACAATGCTTGCTCCCGCCCAAAATAAATCAGTTGCGTCAGGTATCTTTTTAGCCGACTTAAACAACTCGTATCAAAAGACGTGACCTCTTCCCATCCTTTAGCCATCTTGCCGCCCCTGATCAGGTTGATATTCTAGAATGTCCCCCGGCTGACAATCCAACGCCTTACAAATCCCTTCTAACGTTGAAAACCGAACCGCTTTCGCCTTGCCGTTTTTTAAAATGGATAGATTCGCCATTGTGATGCCCACTTTCTCGGACAATTCCGTTACACTCATCTTCCTTTTTGCGAGCATCACATCGATATTAATAATAATTGACATAAGATTCACCTCAGACCGTCAGATCATTTTCAGATTTTATGACGATTGCATTCTGTAATAATCTCTGCAGGACAGCTGCAAAAACAGCGATGACTACGCAGCCAAAAATAATTCCCGTGCCAATTACGATAATTCCAGGCGCATCATCCGCATCACCCATCCTGAAAAGCAGTGGCATGAATAACACATAAAGCGTTCCTATGGAGACCGCGCACAGTTTAATCTTTTTCAACACACTGACCGAAGCCTTTGAAAATGCAGTGTTCCTGTCGATGTAAGTTAAAAGTTTCATCGTCTGATAAAGTGCCACGAAATAAATTAGAGCAGTTGCATACAATCCTACTAAAAAAGGATACTGCAAAACCGACCATTCCGGGACGAGTTCTACAAAGAATCTCGATATCAGCGGCACTACAAAGATACAGAGTGCAAGAATAGGTAATGCCATAATCACAAGTGTAACCTTTAAAAATAACGTTTCTCGTTTCATAAAATACACCTCGTTTGTCTAGTATAGAAACAATATGTTCAGCATATTTATTGAATAACAATAAATTATTACCGATTAATAATATGCCATTACCTATTTAGACGATCAAGAGACAAAAAAGCTCCTCAATTTTCGGAATAAAAGAGTGACCATATAATTGTTGACGTTTTGTTTCATAGACAGGTTAACAAAAAAACAGCCGGAAGATTCTCCGACTGCTTGCTCTAGTTATTTAAACACAGTTGCCGCTTTAACGGCTTTCTGCCAGCCGCTATATAGCTGGTCTCGTTCTTCTTGCTCCATCGAAGGCTCAAATGGGCGATCTAATGACCAATGAGCAGCGATTTCAGAACAGTCTTTCCAGAAACCGACCGCAAGTCCTGCTAAATACGCAGCGCCAAGTGCTGTTGTTTCGTTAATGGAAGGACGCTCCACTGGTACATTCAAGAGATCTGACTGGAACTGCATAAGGAGATTATTCTCAACCGCTCCGCCATCTACTCGCAATGTTTTCAATGAAATCCCCGAATCAATTTCCATGACATCCAAGACGTCTTTCGTCTGGTATGCAAGTGACTCTAATGTTGCACGAACGAAATGCTCTTTTGTCGTGCCGCGTGTTAACCCAAATATAGCACCGCGCACATCGCTGTCCCAATATGGAGTCCCAAGACCGACAAAAGCGGGAACAACATATACACCGTCTGCCGATTCTACCCTCGAAGCATACTGTTCACTGTCTGAAGAGTGGCGGAACATGCGCAGTCCATCACGCAGCCATTGGATGGCAGAACCTGCAACGAAAATACTTCCTTCTAACGCATAATGAACTTTCCCATCGATCCCCCAAGCAATTGTCGTCAACAGTCCGTGATCTGATTTCACCGCTTTTTCTCCGGTATTCATTAACATGAAGCATCCGGTGCCATAAGTGTTTTTCACCATGCCAGTTTCAAAACAGGCTTGTCCGAACAAAGCAGCCTGCTGATCTCCAGCGATTCCTGCAATCGGTACAGCATGTCCGAAAAACTGTTCCGGATCTGCATGCGTATAGATTTCTGACGATGGCCGGACATCAGGCAGCATGGAAGCCGGGACACCTAGAATTTCTAAAAGCTCTTCATCCCATTTTAATTCGTGAATATTGTACATTAACGTTCTGGAAGCATTCGAATAATCCGTTATGTGTGTCGTTCCTCCAGACAGTTTCCAAACAATCCACGTATCAATTGTTCCGAATAACAGATCTCCATTTTCTGCTTTCTCCCGAGCTCCTTCTACATTGTCCAAAATCCATTTCACTTTTGTTCCAGAAAAGTAGGCATCAATGAGCAATCCTGTCTTTTCTCTGAATAGGTCGTTGTAACCGCTTTCTTTCAACTCTTCACAAATTTCTGCGGTTTGACGTGATTGCCAGACGATCGCATTGTAAATTGGGTTTCCCGTATGCTTGTCCCATACTACTGTTGTTTCCCGCTGGTTCGTAATGCCGATTCCTTCAATTTGTTCTGCTGAAATATTCTTTTCTGATAGAACACCAGCAATCACGGAAAGTATAGAGCTCCAAATTCCGTCAGCATTATGTTCAACCCAGCCTGATTTCGGAAAATGCTGTGTGAATTCCTGTTGTGCCGAGTGAAAGATCTTCCCCTTCTTATCAAACAATATTGCTCGTGAACTTGTAGTCCCTTGGTCTAACGCCATAATATATTTTTCAGTCATTGTCTCTTCCTCCTAATACTTAAATCTTCAAAACTTGTTGCTCGTCGCATGACTAGTTGTCGTTTCAACACGCTCTGGACTTGTCTCTTTTCGAATCGAGTACTGTGCAGCTACTAATAATGCTAGCACAATAGCACCAACTATCCAGAATGCGATACTATTTTCGCCAATAAAGAATTGTTTATAAAAAAGTGCTCCCATTGTTCCGCCTAAAATTGGGCCAACTACAGGAACCCATGCATAACGCCAGCCGGATGATCCTTTTTTAGGGATTGGCAAGAAAAAGTGTGCAATTCTCGGTCCAAGATCACGTGCCGGGTTAATCGCATAGCCTGTCGTACCACCAAGAGACAGCCCAATTGCGATAATTAGCGCACCGACAATAAGGGGGTTAAGTCCTTCGGTAAATTCGTTAGCACCGATTGATAATAAACCAAGTAACAATATGAACGTTCCGATAACCTCACTCGTCAGGTTCGATAGCGGATGCCGAATCGCTGGAGTTGTTGCAAATACATCACGTTTTGCGATTGGATCTTCTGTTTCTTTCCAATGCGGCAGATATTGAAAATAAACCAGTACAGCTCCAAGTATCGCACCGATCATTTGAGCAAGGATATACGCTGGCACATCTGCCCATGGGAAATCACCGATCGCCGCAAATCCAATTGTCACAGCTGGATTTAAGTGCGCCCCACTTGCTTGGCCGACTGCATAAACGCCAAGTGCCACCGCTAATCCCCAGCCTACTGTAATCACAATCCATCCTGAGCCTTCTGCCTTCGATTTTTTCAGCGCGACGCCGCCGACTACACCGCCGCCGAACAAAATTAAAATCATCGTTCCAATCAACTCTCCTGCAAATGGAGTCATACCATTCTCCCCCTACTGTTATTTAATGACATGGTTCATTGAGACAAGCGCACAAAAAAGTCCACAATTAAAATCTTGCTGGACGCAAGAAATTAACTGTGGACTCCTCAACTCAACCACGTTTTATGAACTTGTCCCCAAGTATAAAGCGGTTTCATGAGTCTGTCAACAATAGATTCAGAAAGTTCTCTTTTTCTCAAACGACTTCCATAGTTCGTGGTCTGAGGTTGTCACTGCAACAGCCCCTGCTGCAAGCGCATCTTCAATATGCTTCTCAGTACGAATGAGACCGCCGTTAATAATCGGGATTCCTGTGCGTTCATAGACCTCTTCTATCAGTTCAGGGATTACACCAGGTAACATTTCAATGAAATCTGGCTGGGTCTGATCAATCAGAGAATAACTTTTTTCCAACGCAATGGTATCGAGTAAAAACATGCGTTGAATGGCAAGGATGTTTTTAGCTTTTGCCTTCATTATCATATTGGAACGAGTGGAAATAATACCTGCAGGCCGAATATCATTACACAAAAAGTCCGCAGCATAGTTATCTGTTTTCAGACCTTGAATAAGATCCGCGTGAATAATTAGTTTTTTGCATCTCTTATCTGCTTCACGCTTCACTGTTTTCAAATTACTGATATGCACTTCTAATAGCACAACATATTCGAATGGACTGTCCAACATCTGTTCAAATTGTTTTAACGTACGGGCAGCTGGTAAGATTTTTTGATTGTGAAAAGGCATTTGTTAAAACCTCCGTCTATCAGTATAGTATTATACTATCTTAATTAGACAACTGAAGTCGCTTTTATCATCTCATCTTCCAATTCTTTTTCATAACTTTGCTGCTCTATAGATGTCCAATTGAAAATCCGTGCCATCTCGTTAAGCACATCTTTCTTAGCATCTACAACGTTTTTTATATTGAAATATAGATCACCTGTCCGACGAATGAAAAAATCCGTTGGTTTCACGGTCATTTCCTTTTCTATGGCATAGCGCAATTTCACGTACAAAATTCGCGGCATTGCCTGGTTTTCATCATACGGAATCATAAAGACCTCATCGACATTTGTGCCATATAACGCAGCTAAGTGTTTGCTTTCTCTTTCAGTAAATCCAAGCAGCTGGCCCCGCTTCACCGCTTGGTCCATAAATCGATTATAATTCGCAGATCCTCCGAAATCACCGCCAGAGATAGGAATCATTTTCGTACTGCACCGTCTGAACGCCATTCCTTTTTCTTGTTGAAGGAGCTGTGCAACCTTGTTGACCACGGTCTCCGCCATTTTACGGTAGCCCGTCAGTTTCCCGCCTGCAATGGTAATCAACCCTCGTTCCGACTCCCATATTTCATCTTTCCGTGAAATCTCAGAAGGATTCTTTCCATCTTCATGGATAAGCGGACGTACCCCTGCCCAGCTCGATTCTACATCTTTTTCAGACACTGAAACTTCTGGGAACATGTAGTGGATCGCATCTAAAATGTACGTACGGTCTTCCTCCGTAATTTGCATTTCTTTCGGGTCACCATCAAAAAACGTATCTGTGGTTCCCACATATGCTTTCCCATCACGCGGAACCGCGAAAATCATGCGCTTATCGGGTGTGTCAAAGTAAATTGCCTGATGCAGCGGAAATACACTTTGGTCAAACACTAAGTGGATACCTTTTGAAAGGATCAGTTGTTTTCCATTGGAATGTCCGTCAATTTCTTTCACTTCATCTACCCATGGACCTGCAGCATTGATCACTTTCGAAGCATGAATGGCTGTTAACTCTCCAGTCAGCATATCCCGCACTTGAACACCTTCAATTTTATTGGTCTCGTCGTATAGGAACGATTCCGCTTTTGCATAGTTAACAAGTATCGCACCTTTGGAGGCTGCAGCTTTTGCCACTTCAATGGTAAGACGCGCATCGTCCGTACGGTACTCAACGTAATATCCGCTTCCTTGAAGTCCCTGTCTTTTAATGAGCGGAGCTTTTTGAATTGTCTGGTCCAAGTTCAGCATTTTTCTTCGTTCTGACCGTTTTACCCCTGCTAAAAAGTCATACACCTTTAGTCCAAGAGCTGTGGAATAAGGACCGAATGTGCCTCCTTTGTGGAAGGGCAGCAACATCCATTCAGGAGTTGTTACATGAGGGCCATTCTCATAGACAATTGCCCGCTCTTTTCCAAGCTCCGCCACTTCTTTGATTTCAAATTGTTTTAAATATCGCAGTCCGCCGTGTACTAATTTTGTGGAACGGCTCGATGTACCTGATGCAAAGTCCTGCATTTCAACAAGCGCTGTTTTCATGCCTCGCGCGGCTGCATCTAATGCAATTCCAGCTCCTGTAATTCCCCCGCCGATTACTACCACGTCAAACTGATTTGAATTCAACTGGCTGAATTGTTCATTTCGATCCAATGCTGAAAATGTTGTCATCTGTCTCGTCTCCTCTTTGTATACGAGTTAAAACAACGAAAAAGAGACCCCAAGAAAATAATTGCATTAACTGCAATTATTTCTTGAGGTCTCTCAGTAGCTCAAACCCGATATATTAACTTGTTGACTAGTATAGCACAGTCAAATGAAAATACAAAACGTCTGATTCACATGTATCTCTATAAACTAATCCGCATTTTCTCAATCCCTAAGGCGCTATTGCTCTTGCAACTTTTCTTTAACGCATAGACCTCATCAAAATAATCTGCCCTATACAAGGTGAAAGAATAGGATGCAGTGTACCCCTTTTCCTTCTACACGCTCCCATTTAGAAATTCCTTCTGGACTCTTTCAAATAATCGTTTATACTGAAAAAGCGTCTTCATAGAATATACGTTCTATTGTCTATGAAGAAATTCAAACTTACAGCTAAAGAGGGTTTCAGATGAAAGGCAGTTCACACTTAGGAATCGGGATTGCGGTTGGCGCAATCGCTGGGTACATCACACAACCAGACTTCATGACTGTCGCGATCTGCGCAGGCATCGGCGGTGCGTCTGGGGTTGCACCAGATTTAGATACAAATGGCCTCGCAACCAACCGCATCACATTATCGAAAAAAGTGAGTAAAGTACTCATGGAAGTTGCCGGTATCGGAATTTTACTCATGCTCATTTATCAGGTGATGACTCAAGGAATGAGCAGTGAAATTTACATATACGGTGGAATCGGCCTGGTTCTGCTGATTGTCTCACGCGTTATTACCCAGAGACGGATGCTGACGATTACAGGAATTCTAGTCATGTTGCTTGGATTTGTATTGGATAAATCCATTGGCATTTTGCTCGCGGGAAGTTATATTACTTTTGCTTCATTTTTGCCTCACCGGTCTTATACGCATTCACTTATAGGGGTTGCATTTTATGCGCTGATTTTAAAGTATTTGTATACAGAATGGCCAATCGAAGGGATGATGGCTGCCGGACTGGCTGGTTACATTAGCCATTTAGTGGCGGATATGAAAATGCTGCCCGTGAATCGAAGAGGTGTGAAATGGTTTGCACCATTGTGGAAGCAGGAGTTCTGATTGACCAACACAAAACGAGTATCCGTAATTAAAACGGCATACTCGTTTTGTGCTCTATCACTTTGTCATACTGAAGATATAAACTTCTTAATGGTTCGATAGTAAATCCAGTATTGACCTGCTGCAAGAAGCAAAACCCCTACAGTCATCCACATCTTACCAATCGGAAGCATTACATAAACACCCGCCATTATAGGTAACGCCCAAGCAAAATACGTGTAAACTTTTTTGGTCGCCTGTTTGGTTACATCTTGAAACAGCTCATCATCTTCTAAATACTCTTGTGGCTTATAGGTGGTCATTGAAATCTTATGTTTAGGCATTCTTTCATTGTGTTTCTTGATGTTGTAATAAAACAGAATCAAATAAAGGACGACTATCACCAACATTACATTCAGCAA
>JARIBI010000210.1 GCA_029257435.1 Sporosarcina sp.
ACCGCGTCTCTGGTGCCTATCCTTCTTTCATCAACTTTACAGGAGAATTGTTAGCACAAGATCTATACGATCATTTAAATCCTGCAAGAGTCATTATTGAAGTGCTGGAAGATGTCGAAATTACGCCGACGCTGCTGACAAAACTTCGGAAATTAAAAAACCAGGGCTTCCGGATTGCTCTCGATGACTTTGTGCTGAGTAAAGAATACGAAGTTGAAAAAGGGCTGTTCCCGCTCGTCGATTTCATCAAAGTCGATTTCATTCAGTCAGACCGCGCAGAACGACAACGCATTCAAAACTTCGTCCGTGTGTATCCGAACGTCCAGCTGCTCGCTGAAAAGATTGAAACAGAAGTCGAATTTGAAGAAGCGAAAGCAGCTGGCTATACGTTGTTCCAAGGGTATTTCTTCGCCACGCCCGAAGTTGTTTCAGGGGCAGAAGTACCGTCTATTGAAGAACACAACTTCCGAATCATGGATCGATTGAACACGGAACTGCCAAGTATCAGAGACGTGGCAAGTCTCATTACACAAGACATGTCGCTTACATACAAACTGCTGCGCTTCATCAACACATATGCATTCGGCATTCCAAAGAAAATCAAGTCGATTCAGCAGGCAATCATCCTGATAGGACTGCAAGAAACGAAAAAATGGCTCTATATCATTACAATCCATCAAATGGGCGTCGGAGAGGGGAAAGGGCGCATCAAAGCGCTCGTCGACTACTCACTAGTCCGCGCGAAACTGTGTGAACTTCTTGCAAAACGGTTAGGTCATCAAAACTCGGATGAATTTTTCTTAGTCGGCATGTTCTCTATGCTGAACGTAATTCTGCATCGGGATTGGGACGAAATTGAACACGACATTCCGCTGTCTGATGAAGTCATGCACACACTGATGGGCAAATCGACGAAGATGGCTCCATACCTTCAAATGGCCATTGCGGTCGAACGACTCGATTTATCAAGAATGAAAGCGTTATGCAAGGAGCTCGACATCCCGTTGAACGACCTATGCGTATAT
>JARIBI010000146.1 GCA_029257435.1 Sporosarcina sp.
GGGCGATCGTACAGCGATGATCGAAGCGATTCGAAAAGCATTGTATATGAGTAAGATCTGTTCGTATGCACAAGGATTCGCTCAAATGCGTGCTGCTTCTAATGAGTATGGCTGGGACATTCCTTACGGCGAAGTGGCAATGATCTTCCGCGGGGGTTGTATCATCCGTGCGCAGTTCCTGCAAAACATCAAAGACGCGTTCGATCAAAATCCAGAGTTGCCGAACTTGTTAGTAGACCCTTATTTCACTAAAATTGTCGGGCACTATCAGTCAGCACTTCGTGAAGTATTGACACTTGCTATTGGGCAAGGCGTTCCCACACCGGCATTCTCCAGTGCACTCGCTTATTACGATAGTTACCGTACAGCGACATTGCCTGCGAACCTGATCCAAGCACAGCGTGATTATTTTGGCGCTCATACGTATGAGCGGATTGATCAAGATGGTACGTTCCATACGGACTGGTCGAAAAAGTAATTCATCACTATCAGTTGGTTAGCAGGTTTGGAATTACAATGTTCAACTACTTACACAATCATGCAAAATAACAAAACACCGGCATCCTAAATAGGAATGCCGGTGTTTTTAATAGCCAAGACATGTAAAGGTTCAGCCTTTCACAGTATACAAATGTTTAACCATTTCACGGTTTCTATCTTTAAAAATATCATTATGAGAAGACACCATTCCATGACCATGTGCGTCGGGTGTAATATATTGCTTTGCTTTGTTCACCGCGTTTGCAGCATCTTGAAAAGCTCCCGCAATCAAATGAAGTTTTCCTTCATGTCTTAAAATGTCTCCTGCTGCAAAAAGCCCAGGAACAGAAGTTTCGCTCATCGGTGTCCCTTTCACACCATATTGGTCTTCCATTTCAATCGCTAATCCACTGTTCTGTGTTAGCTCTTTATCCCGCTCATACCCGTGGTTAATGATCACTTCATCCACTTCTAATTCGATACTTCTGCCATCCTCTATGGAATGCAGCTCTACTTTTTTAATCGTTTCGTGATCTTCTGCAGCAATCAGTTTTTCAATGGTCGTATTCAGCAGACAGTCTACAGAACTATTGAATAGGCGGGTAACTTCTGCTTCATGACCTTTTAAAATTTCCTTACGGTAGGTCAAGTACACTTTCTTCGCGATCGGTTAAAGCTCATTCGCCCAATCGATCGCCGCATTCCCTCCACCTGAAATCAGGACAGTCTTCCCTTTAAAGCGGGAAAGTGATTTAACTGTATAATGCAAATTGGAAACTTCAAATCGTTCCGCACCTTCAATTGGTAAACGCTGCGGCTTTAAAATCCCTCCGCCGACAGCCAGAATAACGGTTTTTGAATAATGCTCTTGTTGACTCCCAGTCTGAATAACGAAGATTCCATCTTCCCTCTTATTAACGGATGTCACTTTTTCACCCAAGAAGACTTCCGGCTTGAATGTGAGCCCTTGCTGAATTATCTGCTGAATGAGTTGTTCTCCAGTAACTGGTGTAAGACCTCCAATATCCCAAATCATTTTTTCTGGATACACGTGAACTTTCCCGCCTAAATAGGTCTGGTACTCAATAATTTTCGTTTTCAGTTCTCGTAATCCACTGTAGAACGCGGAATACAATCCTGCAGGACCGCCGCCAATAATCGTGACATCAAATAATTCTTCTGAGTTCATTCTGTACGCCCCTTTTTTAGATAAAGATTTATAATCTCAACATCTTCTGTTTTTAAGTCACTGGCACGCCGATTTAAATGAGAATATTTCTCAATCAAATCCAGTATCTACAATACGATTTTAGTTAGCAATGAATTCAGATGAATGATACTTAACAAAGCTGATACGATAAACAGATAGGGTTCTCACTGAAAGGACATTTCACTATACTTGCATCAATATTAAACACTTGCTGTAAATTCAAGCACGTCATCACATCTTTAGGAGAGCCTTCTGTTATCAGCTCTCCGCCTTTCATCGCAATCATATAATCAGAAAACCTAGATGCATGATTAAGATCATGCAGAACCATGATAATTGTTCGCCCTTCGTCCTCATTGAGGCGCTTTAGGAGAAGCAATATATCCAGCTGATGTGCCATATCTAAATACGTCGTCGGTTCATCTAGCACTAAGATTTCGGTTTCTTGAGCAAGTGCCATGGCAATCCATACTCTCTGTCGCTGGCCTCCAGATAATGCTTCAATGGGCCGATCTTTAAATTCATTTAATCCTGTTACCTCTATGGCACGATCGATTGCTGCGTAATCTTCTTTTTTGAGAGAACCTAATCTCTTTTGATGCGGAAAGCGGCCATATGAAACAAGCTCATAGACTTTTAATCCCCCAGGTGCAGTTGCCGTTTGCGGAAGAATTGCCATCTTTTTCGCAACTTCTTTTGTATCCAGTCTATGGATCGCATTTCCATCTAAATACACTGCACCGCTCTTCATTTTGAGGATTCGAGCGATAGCTTTCAGCAACGTCGATTTCCCGCAGCCATTCGGACCTATGATTGTCGTAATTTTGTTTTTAGGAATTGAAAGACTTAACTCCTCAATAATAAGTGCATTGGAATAACCAATGGCTGCACGATCCACGATTAATTCTTGCATACTTCATCGTCCTTTCGTTTTTATCTCTGTGTCTGTCTAGTTGGGACTTCTGAATCCGCAAAAACGCCATTAGTGAAACGTATTGCTCTGCTCATAATTGTCGGCACTACTGAACCATGATTTTCCTCTGGTGCAATATAAAACGCTGTTTGCAAAGAGTCTACTTTTTTCGAATCCATATTGGAAACTACTATTTTTGCATCGTCCACCATGAATCCTTCTTCTCCCCCGACAGCAATGAACAATCTTTTTTGTGTGTCCAAAATTGTATTTTTATAAAATTTACTTTCATACTCAAGGATCTCGTGATCATTCCACCAAATTGAGGGGCTGCATGCTAAGAAATTCGTAAATAATTGTGAGCGGGTAAATAAGGCAAAGAGTACAAACAGACCGCCAAGTGAATGACCAAATATAGTTTGACACCTAGAATCCACTGTATATCTTCTTGAAATTTCCAACATCAGTTCCTGTTCCATAAAGTCTAGCAGCTTTTCTGCGCCGCCATGAGGCCCTAACTCGACACCCCTCGCTTTCAACCGATCCGGATAGCTATACTGATCTGAAAAAGGTGTGAAATCATGAAATCTCTGTTTAGAAACTTCTTTTTCGTTTCCATGATGTCCAATTCCAACGACAATAGCAGGAGCAACAAAGGTTTTTGGTGCATTTCTAGACTGTAACCGTACAACGTCCCTTCCGTATTGGAAATGTGAATTCCCATCGAGCATATAAATTATCGGGAACCCCTCTTCTGGCGGTTCTGCACTTGGAATCGATACCTTAATATCAAATACGTACTTCATAATTTTCGAATCCAGTTTCCAATATTCCGTTTGGTCTAATGTCACTTTTTCAGTCATCTGTAAGCCCTCTTTTCTTTGTAGTAACTCCTTTATACTTTCAGTTTTACAAGCAAATATAAAAAGTAAGGAATTCCGATAATGGACACAACAATTCCAACTGATAATTCAGAAGGAGCAAATACTGTTTTCGCAATGTAATCTGAAAAGATAAGTAAGAACATTCCAATGACCGCGCTCATCGGCATCACATATTTATGTTGTAACCCTACAAGCTGTTTTGCGATATGAGGAGCCATTAAGCCAATGAACCCGATACCGCCTGAAACGGAGACACAAGCGCCGACAAGACCGATGCTGCTTAACAATAGAATCGACTTTTCTTTTTCCACTTTGATTCCCAAACTTTTCGCGCTTGACTCTTCCAATTGGAAGTAATCTAATAATGGACTTTTTTTATAAATAATCGTTCCTAAAATAAGTATCCATGGCAACATTGAAGCAACAAATGTCCAATTGGCATTGTAAATGCTTCCTGCAATCCAAACCGCCGCCATTTCATAGTCTTGAGAATTCATCTTAAGTGAAATAAAAAGTGACAATGCACCAAATCCGCTGCTAATAGCAATTCCGGATAGAATCAGCCGCTGCATATCCAGCACACCGTTGCGCCACGAGAACAAATAGATTAGCGCTGCAGCAAGAACACCTCCCACAAAGCCAAAAATCGGCATCATCAGGATGGAATTAAAACTGGATTGTGCAGAAGTTATGGATGACATCTGGAAAAAGTACATAAAGATCACGATAGAAGCACCCGCACCGGCATTGATACCCAATATTCCGGGATCTGCAAGCCCGTTTTTGGTAACCCCTTGAATCACTGTTCCTGCAATACCGAGACCAATTCCCACTAACGCGGCGATGACAATCCGCGGTAAGCGAAATTGAAAAATAACTAAGTCAAACTTCTCGTTAGGATTTATGCGTAATATTGTCTTACACACATCCCAAACTGACATGTCAAAAATACCGTTTGTAACATGAAGATAGAAAGCCCCGAATGTGAGCAGGATAAAGATGGACATCATGAGAGCAAAACGGGAGAAGGCCATTTTAGTCACGCTGTTCTCCTCCTCTCGTGCGAATTAAGTAAAGGAAAACTGGAACGCCGATAATTGCGGTGACGACACCGATAGGCGTTTCAAAAGGAAAATTGATATACCGGCTCATCACGTCACACAACGCTAAAAAAACAGCCCCGATAACGGCCGCACAGGGTATGACGTATCGATAATCCACACCCACAATAAATCTTGTCACATGGGGGATAATCAAGCCAATAAATCCAATTTTCCCAACCAATGCAACAGCTGTACCGGTTAATATCACAACAGACAGCATGCTGATCAATTTCACCCATTTTGTCCGCTGTCCTAGATTGATAGCAATTTCTTCGCCAAGTGAGGCGATTGTTATGGATTTAGCTACACTGATTGCCAATAGTAAGCCTAATACTCCAAAAGGAATGGCCATCAGAAGCATGCTCGGATCCACTTTATGTATTTTTGAGTTGTACCAGAAACTTATACTTTGAGACACTTGAAAGCGCATAGCAATCGCTGCAGCTACACTGCTTAAAAAAGAGCCAATGACTGTACCGATAATCGCCAATCGAATTGGGGACAAGCCATCGCGTATGAGCGTCCCAAAACCAAATACGATGCCAGCTCCAACAGCGGAACCAAGCATAGATAGTAGAATCATTTGGTAGTTTGATAATCCGGGGAAAAATACGATTGCGATAGTAATAGCAAATGTCGATCCGTCATTTACACCCATAATGGATGGTGAGGCAAGATAGTTTCGGGTAATTCCTTGCATGATTGCACCCGAAACCGCTAAAAATCCCCCTACAAATAAAGCAGCGATTACGCGTGGTAATCGCGATGTCATGATAATGTTGTGGTCCACATTATCTGCATCAAATTGCGTAATCGCTTGCCATATCGTGAGTGCAGTTATATCTTTTACGCCATATAAAACGGATAAGACAATGGCTAGTACTATGAGTAGTGGGGACAGGCTTAAAATACTAATCGCTATCCAATTTGTCTTTTTCATTTTATGTAATCACACCTTACTCACTTACTAGATTTTCAATCGCAGCATTTAAGAATCTAACTTTAGACCATGCTGTTCCGCCTTGAGCGAGTGGAGCAATTGTGTTCACAAATACGTGATCTTCTTTCGCAGCGGTAATGCTCTTAAAGATAGGATTTGCAAGTAAATCGTCCTTTGCAGTTAAATTATCTGCGTTCTCACTATCTTCGAACTGCAAGAAGATATAATCCGGATTGATATCTGCCAATGCTTCAAATGATAGTTCCCCTTGACCTTTTGTGCTAGATACAATATCAGGTACTTGCAAACCTAAGTCTGTGTAGAGGACAGAATTTAGGTAGGTCTGCTCCGAATACACGGCAACACTACCTTGACGAATACGCAACACTAAAACAGTCTTATCTTTCAATGAATCACCAATTCTATCTTTTGCCTCTGCAGCTTTAGCATTGTAATCTTCGATAATTTCGTCCGCTTTGGATTCCTTGCCTGTAAGTTTTCCCAGCAGTTGCAAGTTTTCTTCCCAGTTCTCAGATAAGTGAGAGTACGGAATCATCGTTTGAATTTTATTCATAGCCGCAACTACATCTTCACCATGTTTTGATGAGCCTAGAATGACATCAGGATCAAGTGCTAAGATGGCTTCATTATTTGGCGCGAATTTGTCACCTACGAGTGAAGCCCCTTTAAGGTCACTTGCCAAGTATTCAGGTATTGCGTCACCTATTGCTAATACACCAACCGGTTTCACGCCGAGAATCGCTGCGTCTTCCATTGACTCCAGACTTGCTGCAACAATGTTATCCACTTTTGCGGGTAATACATAGTCTTCACCCAAATACGTTATCGTTTGTTCTATCGCGTTCTCATCAGCTGCATCTTCTTTATTCGTATCACTCGCATCAGTGCTCACTTCTTCAGCATTCGCTTTTTCTTTATCGCCTGCAGCCTCATTATCATCTTTTTCTGAGCAAGCACTTAAACTCAATGCTAACAGTGCGCTCACTGCCATTAGCCAATACTTTTTGTTCATCTATCATTCTCTCCCTACGTATGTTATTCAACTAGGCCTAGTCAATTGATAACGATTATCATTATCATTAATAATATAGCAGAGGCAGTTTACAGTTACAAGCTAAATTTTCAAACAATATTCGGCATGAATATTGTTTGAGCAAGATAAATTAAAAACCTTCAGTTTGAGGGTTTGATCTCAACTAAAGGTTTTCTGAATTTCATTTCTCAGTTTTCTTTATTTTTCTTCACTTACCCTACTTCATTGTTTGATGCTACTTTTACTCTTATCGTCCTGCAAGACTGGAATGATTCCTATAATTGCATATTGCGATGAATGCAAAAAAGCACTGCTAAGTAGCAATGCTCTTCTGTACCAAAGTTTTAGATGGGTGGTGCTTTAATTAACTTTATTCAACATGGAACCAATATCAGATGCTGAGGTAGGATAGGCAAAAATCGTCTTCTTCATTTCTTCAAAAGGTAACTCCAGACGAATAGCGGTGGAGAAATGATTGATGAGATCATCAGCATTATCGCCTAAAAAATGTGCACCCAGAACGGTTCCTCTCTCAGCATCCGTAATAAGTTTGAATGCAGCGGCTTGTTCGTTCGTCCGTTTATACGTAAACCAATCTGTTATTTCCTGGTACGTCACTTTGGTTTTTTGGTTAGATTTTTTAGCTTCCTCTTCTGTCATACCAACGGAACCGATTTTCGGTACCGTGAACGCAACAGATGGCACAACTGGATAGACAATTGGCGTGTGGTTGCCATGTAGTAAGTTTTGGATGACTGCATCAGAATCTCTTGACGAAATTGGAGTAAGCGGTGGTGCTGATGTCTCGGCAGCGTCCCCTGCTGCGTACACATTAGGGTTGCTAACACTTTGCAAGTATTCATTGACCTGAACCCCACGCTTTTCACCAAGATGGACATGTCCTTTTTCAGGATTAACATCGAGTGCAGGTGCGCGACCCAATCCATGGACAACTAAGTCGCCTGTAAAGGTTTGCTTTTCACCGTCTTTTTCTCCTATTACTGTAAACGTTTTTCCGTTCTTTTCTACAGACTTAACACGCGTATTTAGGTGGATTTTAATGCCGACCTGTTCAGAACGTTTTACAAGAAGATTGACTAAATCTGGATCGAATTGTTCAAGAGGTCGTTCTCCACCATGGATGACTTCAACTTCCGCACCGACACGTGCAGCGAGATGCGCAAATTCCATTGAAATGTAGCCCCCACCTGCAAAGATAATCTTCTTGGGCAATTCTTCAAGGTCGAGGAAGTCATCGCTGTGAATCATCAAGTCCTCACCATCTAGTCCTAATTTCACTGGCTGTGCGCCTGTTGCGATAACGATTTTCTTCCCAGTGATCACATCATCGCCTACTCGGATTTGCGTATCGGATTCGAACTTCGCCTCTCCATGATAACCATCAATCCCGAGCTCATTAAATTTCTTTTCGGTGTTTTCAGGAATCGGCTCCGTGAACGTTTTCTTAAACGCCATCAAGTCTTTCCAATCGATACGTGCATCTCCCGAGAGTCCTTTTTCTGCCATTCTCTCCTTCCAATCGATCCATTCCGCTGCGCTTACCAACACTTTTTTCGGGTCACATCCACGTTGAGGACATGTACCACCATATGTATGTCTATCAATAATGGCCACAGTCCAGCCCGCTTTTTTACAAGCTTGAGCAGTACTAGAACCTGCTGTTCCTGTACCGATTACAATCAAATCATAGTTTTTCTTCAAACTGGGTTTCCTCCTTTTCCTTTCATTCGTAAACAATGGCTGTCCAGGCTACTTAGCCTTCAACTAAAAAGTTAACGTTACACAAGAGAGTGATACTACTTATTTTACCCAGGTTCAAGTGTTCTAACCTTATTTAATTATTAGTCTATGAAAGATGATTGACGCAATAAAAGCTGATTCCACCTAATTGGCTGAACCAGCTTTTATAAACCATTCAATTCGATGGCTGTGCACGTCTTACTGTGTTTTCTTCAAGAAGAATGACAGTACAACATTCCTTCGGCATACCAACCGGTCTGTTTTATTAGAGAAGAACTTTCACGAATGATGTAAGTGTTTTTCAAAGATGAACACAAAAAAGCTCTAAGCAAGGTGCTCAGAGCTTTACTAAACTTTCTTCAGATCTACCGCTGTTATCTAAGTGTTTTTAATGCTCCGCTCCAAGCAATGACTTGGTCAAGCATCAAATTCACATTATCCAAATGTAGATCTTGCGGCTTCAATACCGATCCGTTTTCAAAATCAGTAAAGAGCGAGAGCGTTGGATGCGTGCGCACATCTGCAATCATTAGTTCGCCCATGATACCTCGCAAATGTTCTGCTGCTCGAGCCCCACCTGTTGAACCATAACTTACAATTCCAGCAGCCTTGTTATTCCATGGATCACGCGCAAAATCCAATGCATTTTTCAGCGCTCCTGAAATACTATGATTGTATTCCGCGACAACAAAAACAAAACCATCCAAGCTAGCAAGTTTGTCATTCCAAGCCGTAATTCCCGGCTCAGTTCCGTCAGTTGTTCCTAAGAACGGCAATTGGAATTCAGCGATATCGACGATTTCATAATTCGCATCTCCCCGTTTGTCTGCAATTCCTTTCACCCATTCCCCTACTTGTGGGCTAACCCGACCTTCACGTGTACTCCCTAAAATAATTCCGATATTCATTGTATTCATTTTAACTTCCTCCTTGGATTGTTTAGTAAATATTTTTGTGAAAATACTCATTTAATTGACACCAACCTATTCTTTCTTTTGTAAGACAACCTACTTATACGTCTAAAAGGATTCGATTTCCTGAAGGATCGGATGTGATATAGTGATGGTCTTCTTCTATAACACTTCCGCCAATCCGCTTAATATCTTCCATGACTTGTATACGCGTAGCTCCATCAGGCAATACGAGTGTAAAGGATTGGAGACCTACACTATTATGGGACGGTTGTGGCGCTCCCTCCCCATTCCATATGTTGACTCCTATGTGATGGTGGTATTTTCCTGAAGAGAGGAACAATGCCTGCTTCCCGAAACGATTGACGACATCAAGTCCCAAGCCCTTCACATAGAACTCTTCAGTTTTCACCAATTCAGAAACATGTAAATGGATGTGTCCCATCACCGTTCCCTCCGGCATTCCTTGCCATGCCGAGTCAGAGCTCGATATTGCCAGCAAGTTTTCAAAATCAAGAGGATCTACGGTCATCGTTACTTCTTCCTCTTGCCAAACCCATTCAGAAGGAGTACGGTCAATATAGATTTCAATCCCGTTTCCATCTAGGTCATTAAGATACAGCGCTTCACTGACAAGGTGATCGGAAGATGCTAATGGAATACCTTGTTTGGATAAATGAATCACGAGATTCGCCAAATC
>JARIBI010000151.1 GCA_029257435.1 Sporosarcina sp.
TATCTTTTCACGGATAACCGGAGAAGCTGCTTCCTCAGCATTCTTAATCGGGTCATCTATAATCATAAGATCCGCACCCTGCCCAGTAATCGAGCCGCCAATACCGGTTGCAATCATTCCACCACGTTTTCCGTCAACACCCCAGTCTTTTGTTGCGCTGTTGGAGTCTGAAAGATTTTCTCCAAACAAAAAAGAGAACTCGCCGAACTTGTTCCGGTTCAATCGACCGAACTTCGTAGCGAGTCCATCTGAATAGGCTGCGGCAATCACACGTTTTTCAGGATTGCGGCCGATATAATAGCTGGGGAACGTCTCTGTAACGGTCATGGACTTACCATGCCGTGGTGGCATTTCAATCAGGACTGACAACTCTTCTCCTTCAGCAATTCTTTGCAAGGTTTCACAGACCAGCTCTGTATGTTGAAAGTGAATGAAACTGCCATGATGCACACGTACCACATAATCACGGTAGGATCGTTTGGAAAGCTCGTTGTTTGCCAACTCCGCTAGAGTAGTGCGTTGGTCAATCGTTAAGGCTGGCAAGTTTCCTCAACTCCTCGGTTGACAGTCCGGATAGATCGACATTGCTTTGAACAGTTCCAGAGTGTTCAACGTCCCGCTTGTCTCGCCATTCGTTCGGTTTCCGGTTTTTTAGCCAGAAGATTTGAGCGGTTGTATCTGGAGCGACTTCTTTGGTCACACGTTTAGTAACCATCATGACTTCTTCATAATCTCCAGTTTCAGGATCTATCTTTTCTCCTAACTGCCAGATCTCCTCTTCATACCGATAACCGAGTGCTCTCTTAAGCAGAGCGTTCTCCACTTGACGATCAACTACTTCTTTCCCTCTTTTTAGGACTGCCGAAATTGCCGGATACTTATCTCTCCACGTTCGAAATGTTGAGTAGGCTACTCCCATGTTATAAGCAATCTGTTCATCAGTTAAACCATCTCTTGCCCACCCCTCAATCTTGAGTAAGCCTTCATCCGTAATCCATTCGGCATACTTACCGCGCGCTCTTGATTTCTTCTTTTTAGCAGTCACATCGTATCACCTCATTATGCTAGTCGCTTTGTTTATTTTTCGGCAGAGAAAAAGCACCCTTCGCAGAGGATGCTATAAGCTCAACCAACTTCTAAATTCCTTTATTCCTTTGTATGTCTTAGCAAACTTGCTATTACTTGATAAATATTCTTCTCCCTTTTCTGTTGCATAAGCAGCGCCATCGAAAAGCCATGGTCTATTGTCAGCATACATAAACCCTTTGATATATCCCTCTCGACCCAAAAACCTTACAGCTTCATCAAACTGCTCTTCTGTTACATCGAATTCTTTTTCGGTGAGGTTATTGTTCCCATTATCTATTTCTTTTAGAATTGCGTATCGAAGTTTCTTTTTATCCATTTACTCGCCTCCCAAATGACAATATTCGCCAAGAAGGACGAAAACCCTCTTAAATTTCTCGTTATTTACGGGGCATACAGAGGTGGCTGAGTCGCTCGAGCGCACCCCTCCTTTAATGGTTCCCCTCACTTATACAGACTTCGTATGACAAGCGTATGACAAGAAACATTCAAGACACCTTTTCCAATACTTTTTCTTTAGCTCTACTAATATACTTTTGAACAGTCGCCTTGCTGACACCAATCTCTTCAGCAATCTTGCTCATGCTCATTTTCTGCCCAACATGAAGAATGTAGCACTGACGCTCACGCATCGACATAGCTCCGAATATCTGTGAAAGAATCATCTTTTCTTCCTGCGTCATGTACAGCTGTTTCGCTCCCATGTCCTGCAGTTGTTCCTGTATGTCAGGTATCAGATCCATGCTCTCAAAATACTGCCGCTGATATACTGATTTAATGTCTGCCCCTCGATAGTTGCCCGGTTGCCGTCCGGTTGACATCCAGTCCATTGAGTACGCCATGCTATCAATCATGCTATTGATCTGTGTGAGGTCTTGAGCGGAGGAAGGGTCCATCCTGTTTAGACCGTCTCTCATATCTGTTAATGCTTTCTTTCCTACTTCGTATTCCTGCAGCAACTGATCCGCCCAATTCTCCATCCAATTCCCCCCACTTATCGTTTTCTGACTGCCCCGCGTCGCCGTGTATACGTATCCCGATTACAACCCATCAATTCCTCTAGTTCTCTATCAGACAGTCGCTCTTTCGGCTTATCCGCTGTATTGGTATGCTGCACTTTTTCCGCCTTATCCTGTCGCTCCTGCGTCTTTCTCATGACACCCCTCTTTTCTCTTTCTGAAATAAAAAAAGAGGACAACAAATGACACAGCGCAATGCTGTAATCAAATGTTGTCCTCTGGTTCGCCAGGGGGACTTATATTCTTTTTGCAATATCACCTATTTTAGGACCATTAAACGGCTTACGCATTTTTACCTTTCTTTCTACCGGCCTTTCAAAAACACTTCCGAAAGGACTTGGCGCAGTTTTTTCAACTTCATAGTAATATTCATCTGAAGTTAAAGTGGAAATTTTTTCTTGAACATGAGTGACTTTTCCAGTTCCTTTTACCATCTCTACTCTTCCCAATGATTCTTTGGTATCTGGATCGAAAATTTCTTCCCCTATTTCAAACAACAAGTACTTTTGGTCAAGTTTAATGCCATCCTCAGACCCTTTATTCATTACCACACTATTGTATTCATCATCCATAATTCGAGCGACTTTCATCATAATATTGTACCCCCTAATATCTCATGTAATTTATTCTTTGAAACTGATGGTTTCACCCGAATTTTAGTAATAACATGTTTGTCATTATTATAGAACTCTTTCAAAGCGCTATGCTCATTGTTAATTTCTAAGATTCTGACTTGTATTAAGTTATCTTGAACATTGATTACTTCTCCTATTCCAAAAAACTCTTCTGACTCATATTCATCTACAAATAAAATTGTTACATATATATTATACGTAAATAGTTCTGCTTTGGTCAGCAGCAACACGTTATCTTTGACACGAACAACTTTAGGTGAACCACCTAGTTTATTTTTAGTATCATTATATTTATTGAATAATAAGTGTAGTGAAGTTGAAAGCAATGATATTAGCAGCATCAGCAGTGTAAGAATGACTACACAAATCCACAATGGAACGTTTAAATTAGGTTTCCACACCCATAAAATTAACGGGAGTAATACTGAAAAGGACAATGAGTATAGAAAGCTGTTTTTCAATGCTTTAAAACTGTCATACACTAAAGTACGTTTATTCAACATAATATAAATCCATGCCAAAGTACTTCTAATATATTCAAAACTCTTCTCCTTCTTCCCTCCGCATCCGCCGAACTTTCCCCTGGTGCGTGACGATTTTGTATTCACCGTGCTCTGGTAATTCTCGCAATTTCGCTTTCCCCTCTGAAATTACCACAACACAGTTCATCGGTAATTCCATTATACCAAGACCTTCCATAAATGTATCTATGTTTATTGCAATATCTATGTTCACCGGGACCCCTCCTTGTGTTATACTAACCCTGCCAAGGACTGGAGGAATCCGGTCTTTTTTTATGCACTCATTTCAGTACAGCCCATGTTGTCGCTGATTGATTTCACCCAACTCCGCTTGATCCATAACAACAAGCGCAATACTCCGCCTGTTAGTCCCAAACTCTTTTGCAATATCTAAGATACTTTCACCCTCATTCCACATCTGGCGAAAGCGCAACAGCTCACTCTCGTACCAGCACCATTTGACCGTGGTGTCTTCGAATAATACGTGCCGGGTGTCTGTGATTTTAGCAACCATTTAGGAAACCTCCTGACGCTTGATTACATTCTGCGCAAACCTCAACTGTTGCTCAATATACGGATCGTCCTCTTTTCCTCCGGAAGCGAGCCAGTCGGTAATTCGCTTGTTAATATCCTGCAGCACGACCATCGGTAACTGGTGTGCAATCTTCGCAATTTCTCTGATCGGATTTTCCATGCCCTCACTCCTCACTTACTCAATCTCCCTAGTGCAAAGCCAGAAGTTGCTAGTAATACACCCGCAACTACAAAAGCAATCACTTCCGGCGTTGTTAAAATCGTCATACGTTCACCTTCTTCAAAAACAAAATACGCATTAATCTACTTCTGCAAGTTCCACCTCTACAAATTCGAACTGTTTCATCATGTTCGTATAGCCGAAATTCCTAATTGCATCATCTCCATACCGGGCAACCATGTACCTCTCGTGACTTTTCATTGCATCAATTTCCCGTTCTTTATCTGGATAAATGGTGGCTTTTTGAAGATTATCTGTAACCCAGCCAACCTCATCGTCATCAGCATTGAAATAATATTCACCAGACATATCTGCCTCTTTCGACTCGTCTTTTAGCCGTAACACCCATGCTTCTTTCATCAAAATCACGCCTTTGGTTTAGGTTCTTTTTATTCATCCAAACAGAGAGAACTGAACGCTTTTTCTATCCACTTCATAAGGTTTGACCTTACGCATTGCATACGGAAAATCTTTCATGATAACTTTGCATCCATCGGGTAAGGAATTATAAATATCATCAATCGATCCTTGAGTGACGGTATAACCTCCGGGTTGCGATAGATAATACAATCCTTTTTTCAAAGCGCTAAAGTCATGAAATGTTAATTCCTCTCCGCTCGGTAACAAAATAAAATCCCCGTGCTCTAACATTTACCTGCTCCTTTCAATTGCGCTTTATGTTCAGAATATGCATCAATCAACTTGCGTCAAAATACATTTCGAAAGTTTTTCCACATCCATCTTCCAAGTCTTCATCACAATCAATTGTGTACGTTTCTCCACAAGAATCGGTATCTAATGTTTGAAATTCGTTTCCGCAATAAGGGCATTCGACATTTACGTACAAACTCGCAACTTCTGTATCCGCATATGTTTTATAGATGCGTCTTGTCTCACTGTTTTCTTCGTACTCAATTTCGCTCATCTCCACCTCTCTCACTCCTTCACATTTTCTGTCTGGTACGGCTCATCCAACATGCTTGAGATAATGCAGCACATAACCCTTCTCGCTTTTCACTAGATCACAGTCCGTCATAAACGTTGAATGTGGTATCGACTTTCTACCACCCTTCAGAGCGTCCTCCCAGAACGTTTCTAGCAAGTTAAACGGCAGCAAGTATATTTCATCCAACTTACTAAACGAGACCAGTAGAAAAGCCTGTGCGCCTTTCTGATGCCAAGACTTGAGCAACTGATACTGATGCTCTGAAATATTGTTGAGCGGAAAGCTTGTCCGGTTGGCTGTCTCTTTTGCATCGAATACAATCGCACGTCCATCATGGACTCCTGAGTAATCGACCCACTCTGGCTTTTGTGTGTATCCGGTCACCTTACCCCGTACGTTGCTCTGGATCTGCACTGGTGTCGGGATCTTGCGAATGTCTGCAATACCCATATTGCGATACTGAGTGTTTGTCATATCCACTAAGCGCTCGAGTACGGCGCCTCGGTTTGCGTGTGTGTTGCTGTATGTTTTTCTCATCGTTTCACCCTCTCGAGATATGCCAGTTCTTCATCAATCGTGACTTGAATCTTTAGGAACTCCGCTTCTGCCGCATCGTGCTTTTTCTTACAGATCGACCCGAATCCTACCTTCAAGCTTTGCGGCGTTTTGAGCGGCCGCCCACATCTTTCGCATTGCGCCATGACCTTACTCCTTCCTGCCGGATGCCGTGTTTGCCTTTTGGCTTGTCCCGTTGTTCAATTTTCCAGCCTTCGTTCTTTAGATTTGCCACGTCTTGTTTGTTAAGATCCCCATAGACATAAATCTTCTTGCCATGCTCACGCTTGTACATGCTCGTTATCATCTGGATCACTCCTAGAGATTAATAACCGGTGGCTTGTCGAGTGTGATTGATTTTATTTTTGTCGTAGTAGGCTTGTTCGATTTGCTCCCAGCTGAAGCCGAGCATTTCGCCAAGACCTGCAAAAATCTCAAATACAAAGAAATAGTTCCCGGATGTTTTGTACTCAGAAAAATCACCAACTTTGTTGAAAAGCCTGTTGAACTGCGCAGTAATGGTGTCCTCTTTGCTAAATCCTTTGGAAAAATCGAATCGAAGAACAATGCTTCTGAACTTTGGATTCTGTAGTCCAATCCCCAAAATAAAATGCAGGCAGTCCACGTATTCTTCGAGTAGTGGGTTTTGGAAGTGGTACCCGCATCCATCGCAACTTTCGCAGAAGATCCATTCTTTTATATCCGCGAATTTATTTTTATATCCTTTGGACTGACAATCTTTACATTCGTCTTTTACATTTGGCGCGTATGTTCTGGGTTCTTGGTCCTCACTCCAAAACTTGAAACCCCTCCATTCGTTGGCGAGCTCGCCCAGCTCCACTTGCAGAGCAAGAATCTTTTCTGGTAGAAAATCCTGACCTTCCAGTCCGTGTTGCTCAATGATCCGATCGTCAAGTATTTTCTGAGTTTCTAAGAGTTTTTGCAGATTCATCTAACATCCTCATTTCTTTATCGATTTTCTGAATCAGATTCGCGACCATTTCTGCGGTTACCGGATTTCTTGCAACGATTTCCATCATTCGGATTCCCCTTTCCAGGCTCTCGCCAGTAATGTAACCTCAACAATCTTTTTCCCGTATGGACGGACAGATAGAATCATCGAAATGCAATATTCCGTGCCGTTGATTGTCACTGGACCGCCTTGGGCTATTTTTAAATCATTGGCTTTGAAACGAACGACAAAGAGTAATGCTTTTTCTTTTGCCATTGAATCAATCCTTTCGATTGACTTAGAACAGAGCCAACTGCTCTGATTGATTTTCTAGGACTAACTCCTGAGCTTTCTCGATTGCTTGCGAGTCTATTGAGTGATCCGATTGAGTCTTGCCTGTTCCCTATCCCCAGCGAAAGAAGTAACCAGGAGAGCGCCATGTGTCCCAAACTACTTGTGTCAACGTATCTCCATGAGTGATTGTGAGATTGATTCCCAGCAATGACAGTTGGATGTATGTCATGTGGACTGCTTTCTTATCCAAATCTTGAGCAAATATCTGTACTGTCTGTTGTGGATTGCAATCCATTGTCTGCAACTCATGAATGAATGCAAGCAATGTTACGCCTCCACCTGCTGCAGGTTCGTGTACTCGAATATGCCCTTTATCTGCAATTAGCCCTGCAGCATCGACTGCCGTCATTTTTGCCATGAGACTTGCAACGAAAATTGGTGTGAAGAACTGTCCTTTGAATGAGTCGTATAACTCCAATTCCATGAACACTCGCCCGAGATAATCGTCTATTTTCTCTTGCATCGCATTGGTCAGCATTGCAATCAGTTTGGCGAATGTATTAGCTTCATCCTTGTCGTATTGTCTAATGATCTCCAAATACCGATCTTCACGACGCCGCCAGTTGAGTTTGTCCACTGAATTCGAAATAGTGATAGCTGCCAGTTCAAGAAAGTCTTCGAATACTCGATGGACACCATGCTTGTAGCGGTAGGAATCAAACACTTTCGCCATTTCTTTGACGTGTTCCAAGCTATTCACTCCTGTCACTGTTTTATCAGAATGGCAAATCGTCATTCGTGACTTCGACTGGTCCACCATTTCGGAACGGATCTTCTGAAGCGCTGTAGTTCTTTCCTTGCCTTGTATTTGCTTGTCCTTGATTTGGGTATGAATTATTAGTTTGATAGCTTTTACGTGAAGCAGGTGAGTTCTCCTGGCTATCTGAACGGCTATTCTTTGGTTCCAAGAACTGCACTGAGTCAGCGACAACCTCAGTCATAAACACTCGCTTGCCGTCTAGCCCATCGAAATTGGAAGTTTGAATTCTGCCGTCAATTCCTGTCAGACTGCCTTTCCGCAAGAAATTCGCGGTGTTTTCCGCTTGCTTTCGCCACGCTACACAGTTGACGAAATCTGCTTCCTGGTCTCCCTGTCCGTTTTTAAAGGGACGGTTGACCGCAAGAGTGAAGCGGCAGACAGCTACTCCACTTTGCGTATACTTCAATTCTGGATCTTTTGTAAGTCTTCCAACGAGAACTACACGGTTCAACATTTATTCGCCCTCCTAATCTCCATTTCTAACAACTCTGGGAAAGATGGTTCCTCAACTTCCCACTCCGTCCAGTACAACCCGCCGCCCTCTTCTCGATAGGCCGCCTTTTGCTCTTCCACTGTGTAGTCGATCCGCAAGCAAATTTCGTCGCACCAGAGATTACCAGTGTCTTCGTCAACAAAGCCTTGGTGCATTTCAGAGTCGCATACGATGCACTTTCTCATTCCGGCACCTCCAAGAGCTTCGGGTTGTCGTGGATGTTGCCTATCACTTGCAAGTCCGCACGGTCACCAAACGCGTAATTTGCTATCTCAAAACAGTCGTCTTGATTTAGGAATTCTAAATACCAGTTCCAATGATTTCTCCTAACTACTGATTTATATGACCTGCCTTTGTACCGGTGCTCGCAAATATCGCCTTCATAAATTTCTTTGTGGTTTTTGTCTGTCAAACCAATGAACTGTCCGAGTGTTCGATGATCAATCCGAACTTTGTCCCACAAACTGTTATACATATACCAAGTGCCGCGAATATGAAAGGGCTGTCGATATATCCAGCTTTTCGACTGATCGACCTTTGCTCGAAATTTCGCCAACTCATTCACGACCGCACCGCCTGTTCAATAGACAACAAACTAACCAAGGCGTCATACGTGAGCGATTCCAGGGGACGCTTTTGCATAGTTTCAAAGATTCCTAGCTGGTTTAACTGGGCAATTAAGATTTGTCGTTCAGTTTCGCGTGAATGTGTCATGCGTTTTTCCTCCTCATGTTTTCAAGCCTTGCTTGTAATTCTCGTCGTTTAGCGTCCAGTTCCTCCGAAGTTTTACTTTCTTTTTCTTCCGGCATACTGGACTGTTCCTGTTGTTGTTTAATAAACCAATCCGGCACGATTTCTTCTCTGGTCGTTCCGCCGTACCTTTTGACGTTCGATCTCTGCTGACCAATTTGCTCTTTTCGTTTTTCGTGTTGCTCCACATCGTCTACCGTCTTGAAGTTTTGAGATTTCCAGTTTTTCAAGATGGAGTGGGTGTATTTAATTTTGTTATTTGCATTAGCTAATACAGATTCTTTCAAAGCGAGTAAAACTAATTCAGCATTCAAGAAGGTGCACATAGCATCCAGTTCATCGCTAATCGCTTTATTTATCATTCCAATATTCTCTCCGTAAAACTGAGTGACTTTGGCGAATTCAGGATCACGAAGAATATCTGCCATCGAGCGCTTCTGCTGCAGCTGTTTAGTTTCGTTTTGTTTAGTTTCGTTTAGTTTAAATAATGCGGAAGCATTGTCGGAAGAACTGTCGGAAAGGTTGTCGGAAGCATTGCCGGAAAGACTGTCCGCAACTATTGCCGACACGGGTTCTCTGTAGGAAACATTGCCTGCAACCATTGCCGACAAATCCCTGACAATATACACTGCTGACTTATTGCCTTTTCGTGATCTAAAATCTATATAACCATTTATTTTTAAGTCATTACGTGCATTATTTATGGTGCGTTCGGATAATCCAGTCTTAACGCATAGCACCGATACAGCCACCGTGAACTCTTCCGGCCATCCAGCCTTATTGTTTACGTGCACTAGAGCGTGCCATAAAGCAATTGCGGATGTGCTCAGCAAGTTCGTTTCGAGCCGATCATAGAATGAATTAAGCAATTTGATGTAGTTCAACTGGTTATCCTCCTTTCTATGCCACGTACACTACTTTTCCTGTAGCAGCTTGTACTTCTTTTTTGAACTCTTCCTCGTTTGAATTGCTATCAGATAAATGGAGC
This sequence comes from Sporosarcina sp., assembly GCA_029257435.1. Lineage (GTDB taxonomy): Bacteria > Bacillota > Bacilli > Bacillales_A > Planococcaceae > Sporosarcina. Next base: position 9,814 of record JARIBI010000151.1, read on the forward strand.
AGATGGATTTCTTCCACCTTCGATAGGTCGTTCACTTTCAAAAATGCAATCAAGTTTTCCAGCGAAAAATGAGACTGCATTACCCGGTCTCTTAGAAAGCTAGGAGTACTTCCGCTTTCTACATTTCCGTCTAGGATCTTTTGTGAATAATTACTTTCAATCATCAGATGGGTTAGACCAGGGAACTTGTAACGGATGTAGTAGGTGTCTGTTGCAAACAACAGCTTGTCCCCTGCTTCGTTAGCTAGTAGGAAGCCAAAGGGTTCTGATACGTCGTGCTCTACGTCAAACGGCAGGATCGTCCATGTCCCTAACTGGAACTGTTTCTTGACCTCTACAGATCGAATACGGTGATGCTGGAAGCCCAGAGAATCCTTTGTGCCGGGAGACATGTAAATGTCCAACCCTCTATCCGCAACGTCCTTCACGGCTTTGCAGTGGTCTTTATGCTCATGGGTAACGAGCACACCGGCTAAGTCGCTAGTCTTGAAGTTCAAGGCCTTTTGAATCTGTTTGAATGATATGCCGCACTCCAAGAGGAGCGGAGTGCTGCCGTCTGATATCCAGTAGCAGTTCCCCGTGCTGCCTGTTGCAAGTGTTTTAATCTCAATCATTAGAACGGGTCATCCGATGGGTCTGTCATCGTCTCCGGAGTCGGTTCGGGTGTAATTTCTTTTGGTTGTTTTTGTTCTGGTGCAAGTGTCGGTTCTTGCTCAAAATCTAGTGTTTCTTTATTGGCATTTTGGTCGATTTCCTCTTGCGTGTTCACTTCTTTGCGTGGACGATCTTCGTCGTACTCATTTTCGGTAGAGTTGTTAATCGCTTGGACGAGCAGGTCACTATCGTCGCTAGTATTGATAAAGGCTTTTGCTGCACGATTGATTACAGTGCGTTTCGCCATTTCTTGTGGGAATTTGTTGTGGACGGCACCTTTTGTTTTCGACTGCCCCCATGAAACTTCAATTTCCTTCTTAGTCATCACTGTAAGAATTTCTTCATCGTCTGCTGTCTTAACAACTGCGTACGCCCCAATAATTGGCTTGTCTCGATTCTCAAATGCAGTCTGGTGGCTAACTAGTTTTTCGCGCCCGCTGTTGTTCTCGTATTCAAATACATCATCCTGATAAATCACGTTAGCCCAAATGTCTTTCACATTATTAAGGCGCTTTAGCACTGCCTGCGTTCCAAAATACGAGCGGTTGAGCTGCAGTTGATCGCCATAAACGATGAAGTAACATTGTGTCTTCGCTGGGCTTAACCCCTGCACAACCATATCCAGTAAAGCATTAGCGATTGAATCTCTTTTACATACATCGAATGCGGGCTTTCCGTTTCTATCAACCGTTTCCTGAAGTTTAAAAAAAGCACTTTTTAATGCATTGCTTGCGTTATAATTGCTCGGAAGAATGAGACCTTCTTCCTGTAATCTCCCCAAGCTATTGTTAACGTTGTCTGTAATATCCTTTTGGATAACAGCCACTTGATTTTGGTTTTGGTTAGTCATTTAGTTTTCCTCCCTGATTTTCTTGCAATATTTTTGGGCAACGCGGATTACTTTTGTTTCATCAATTCCACACTGGATGACATTAAGCACTTTCTCTGAATGATCATGTATTTTAGGTTCGCTATCCCATTTGAGCGGAGCGTCAATCCACCCATTAGAGACAAATGCGCCAACGACCTTATGAATGTAATATTCGTTCGGAGCGCCGTATCTGTGCATTTCAATCTCCACGTAATCACCGAAATCTAAATCATTGCTCTTTCCCCATCCTGTAAACTCTGTCATTACGCCACCTCACTATCTGCATCTGGAGCCTGTTCAATTCGCAATTGCTTGTCCGGCTCTGAAACAACCAAACTAATCAACTGGGAGTCCGTATCTGCAATTCTTGTGACTGCTTCAGCATTGTCCACAAAGATAGGAGCGCGAATAGCGAAGTGTTCAGTGAGCGTATTGATGATGTCGATTCCCACGTTAATTTTGGCAGCGTTGTTTAATCCGGAACTGTAGGGCACGCCCTCGAATGTCGTTTCACACACTTCTTGCAGTCCGCCGTTAATCTGTTGGGCAAACAACTTAAAGCGAGCATGTTTGAATTTGCTGTTGATCCGTTCTTCCAGTAGTTCGACTTTCGAGCGGATGAAGGACTCCGTCAGGAATAGTTGCTTCTCAATATCTTCGAATTCCCTAGCAAGTTCGGTCTGCTGCTCCTGCAATTCTTGGATTCGCTTTTCAGCTGCCACAACTTGTGCTTGAGTAGCAATCTGTGAGTTGAGTTCAGAGCGACGAGTGCGAAGTTCTGCATTTTGCGTATCGATGTCTGCTACAGCGTCCTGCGCGTTATCTTGCAAGCGTTTGATTTCTTCTTGAACCTTTGCCTGTTCTTGCAATGCGGACTGATATACACCATCCTGTGTGACGTCCTGCACATTGTCTTTTGCCTTCTCGATATCTTCTTCAAGTTTGGCAATTGCTCTGGATTTCTTTTCAACGTCAGTATCAATATCAGCCATTGCGATTTTTTCTTTCTCGATATCGTTTTTGATATTTTCAATAGAAGTTTTCAATTCAATACCTTGAGTCTTAATGGCTTCTAATTGAGTAGACTTCTTTAGGTTAAATTCGGACTCTGCTTTTTCTCTCGCTGCAGTAACCTGTTCTTCTGGTAGGTCTTGGCCACATGTAGGACAAGCGCATTCTTCGTTATGGCTGAATGGTTTAGCGTCCAGCTCCTTGTATTGAGCAAGTAACTTCTTTCGTTCCGCTTCCAAGTTGTTCATGCGTTCTGAACGATAAGATGTAGAATCCGCTAACTGTTGCTTCTTTGATTGCATGATAGAAACATTGGAACGCTCTTCTTGTAGCTTTGTATTCAATCGGTTCACTTCATCTAGCGAACCGGATTCTACATCACGCTTTATTTGCTGTAGATCCATTTCGATTCCACGGAGCTTTTGCTGTTTAGTCGTAATCACAGCGCCGTTTTTGATGTTATTAATGAGGGAACTGTTTTCGTCCAGTTTGGCTTCGATTTCGTTTACTTGGATCTGCAATGCATTGGAATCGAAATCACTATCAGGAATCGAGTTTTGAACTTCTGAAATCCTTACTGGAATGCGTTCTAGCTCTTTATTAATTTCAGTCTTGCGCGCTGCTACAATCTTCCTGTGGTCCTCAATTGCACGACCTCGAAGAATCGTCGGTAACTCTGCAAGCTCTCCATTGAAAGCAAGTACATCTTCAAACTCAACGTCACCGCATACTTCTAAAAGTGTTGAGCGGCGATCTTGCCATTTCATCTGCTCGTTAAAGTAAAGCGGGCTAGTGAGGAGCTTGAACACGTCCTCCTGCACAATGGAATCAACTGTTTCCTGATATTCTTTCTTTTTGACGGGTACACCATCAACCTCGTAATCTGTTTCGTGACCGGTAAATTCAGCAGTGGCAGCCCCACGTTTGCGAGTCCACTTTTCTTTGTAGACTTTTCTAAGCGACAACGGACGTCCATCAAATAAGAAGGAAGCTGATACTTCATGCTCCAGGTTGTTGATTTCTTTACCAGCATGCAGCGTCTTGATAGCGAAATCTGAACGGTTGTTACTGTCTTTGTTAAAAAGTAACCACACGAATGCGTCAAATACTGATGTTTTACCAGTCGCGTTATCCCCGAAGATACGAGCATTTTCTCCTTCTGCCTGTAGTTCGAAGTGCTTGATACCTTTGAAGTTTTTCAACGTGAGATTTGTGAGTTTTAAGTTTTTCATTTAATTTCATCCTCCAGTTCAAGTTTTGTGATTTCGTTGTGGCATTCGTTACAACGTTGAGGATATCCGGTAGGCTCGCCAATGTACTCTCCGCATATTTCGCAAACGCTACCTTCTAAAATCATTTCTGCATATTCGCCCATCAGACAGCCTCCTCGAAACGTATGATTTCCGCGTCTTTGCGAATGGCATAAATGCTGATTTGATTGCCGTACTGATCTTCAAATGCTTGTGCAGCCGATAACGCGCTGTCGGTAGCAGTAAATACATAAAGTGGATCTATTTCTTCCATCGGGATAATCTCCCAGCGATATGATTTAGCCATTATTCTTGCTCCTTCCGAGCGTCCTTACGCTCTTGAGATTTGCAATATATAATCATCCAAGTGAGAAATAGTGCTGCATATGGAGCTGTGTGAAGCCATGCGACCGAATTACTCATGCAACTCATTCCTTTCTGTGATATAATTAGAGAAATAATATTTGTTCAACCACCGATTTGACAGGCCAATGTCAGTCGGTTTTTTTGTGCGTAAATTTAAACGCTTGGGCATTGATTCCCTGTGCTTTTAATTTCTCCGCTAAGAAGTTCGAACCATCCATAACTTTCTCCATTTTCATTTTCCGCAACTGCACCAAGCATTTTTGTAAGTTTTCTGAGCGAATCAAAGCTTCATCGATTTCATCCGTCCAGTTGCATTGTTCAATTTTCTCAACATGGTGCTGGATCAACTTCTTAAATTCAACAACCGTTTCCATGTCTTGCGGTTGGTAGTTTCCAAGTTTCATAACATTCCTCCGAGTAAATTGATAAATCCTATGATTGGTGTTGCCATGGTTGTTAATACATTAGCTAAAATTGTGATTCCGTCCATGCCTGCGATAAATGCGACTAGTACGTCCTGTGACTGTGTGACCGTTGCCCACTTTTGAAACAAGGACATCGGCGGCTCTTTTGCATTGTTTTCAAATTTCGATACATCCGACTGGTTAATCATTAGCTGGTGAGCCATCTCCTCTTGATTCCAGCCGACTCTTTCTCGACAAGCTTTTAATATGGATCCGTACTGCACGATTTTCACCTCCTCCTGTTATTCCGAATTGGAATACTCATTGACAGAGGAATCTTGTATTCTTATAGATGTAGACCCCCCTACAACCTCGCAATACCTACCGCATAAAAACTTTTCCAATAGCCGGGTTGCCGCCCGGCCCTCGTTTATGCCACTCGCCGTGGAATCCAAGCTTCAACAAATTGAATGGCTGATTGCAAGTCCTGCCTTCGAACATCTTTATATGAAGCAACTCCAAAACGATCTTTGATTTCTCGGTATAATTCACGAAACAATTTGCGTCTTGCCAGGTCATCCTGTTCCACCTGATAAATCCTTGCACCGACTGCTCTTTGCAATCTCCGCTGCATACCATAATCCAGTGTCATTTGATTCTCGAGTTTGTCCTCGAGTGATCCGACTTTTTCTTTCAACACTTCCACTTCTTCAGATGTTTCAAGTGATAGCCTCATGGACGCCCTTAACTGCTCTTTTTCAGTTAAAGGACGTGGAGCGAGTAACTGCTTATCCATTTCTTCAAACTGGGTTACATAGGCTGCTGTGAAGAGCACACCTTTCTCACCAGTCATTTTGTTTGCAATCATGTCGCAGCCTTTCCTTGTTAAGAGAAAACAAGGACGAACTTCTTTTTTAGCGTCCTGATAAGTGTGTGGGATGAAAAAATCTAACGAGCGCAATCCTGCGCCGGTCAAAATACCGATGTAACTACGGATAGTTCTAAGCAATTCTTTATGTTGCTGGTCAACCATTTCAGCAACCTCTCTGCTTTCTGTGACAAGTTCTCCATCTAATGAAATAATCTTCAGCTGATTCATTGTGCAACCTCCTCATAATCTGAACTTAACCAGTGATCAATCTTGTTTAGATCGAATATCAGCACTTGCGGTGATGGTCGGCGAAATGGTATTGCTTTGACCCTCACCAACCGGTAGATCGTCGATTCCGACATCGGGCACTGGATTGTGTTCAAGTAATCGACTAACGCTTTGACGCCTCGTACTTTTCTCATTTGGATTACCTCCTATCCGACTTGCTTTTTTATTTTACACTCTACGTGGAATCTTTCTTCAAAAAAATAAGAAACTTTCACATCAAGTAACTCAGAAATCTGTTCTAACTCTTTGATACTAATAGGACGCTTTCCATGTTCTTTCATGTTGTAACCAGATACAGTGATATTCATCTTTTTCGCCATGAAAGTTTGGGATATCCCTTTTGAATCTCTTAGGACTTTTACTTTCTCGTTAATTTCCACTTCTTTCACCTCTCAATTCCACGTAAAGTGAACTTCTTAACTACATATTAACTCCACGTTAAGTGGATGTCAACTATTTTATTAACTTTTCGTGGAGTTTGTTTAACGTTACGTGAAATGTTGATATGATTAAACAACAATATAGAATATAAAGGAGTCAATTATAATGAGTTTGGGAAAACGTTTAAAAAGAGAGCGTGAAAAAAGAAATTGGTCCCAAATGTATGTAGCTGGAAAAGTGGGAATTACAAATACCGTATTGTCGAACTATGAAAGAGATTATAGGGACCCTGATACCGACACATTAACTAAGCTAGCTGACTTATATGAAGTTGCAGTGGATTACCTTTTAGGGAGGACGGAAAAAGAAATTGGATTAAAAGAAAAAGATATGAGCAGTTTGAAAGATCCACAAACTAATTTAATGTTTGATGGCTGGTTGGAAATGTCAGAAGAACAGAGGCAAGAAGCTCTCGACTTTATGGAGTTCCTACGAAGTAAGAAAGATAAAAAGGAGAAATAATATGGACAATTTGATTGCCGTTTTTGGCATATTGGTCATTATCGGATTCTTTGCAAGCATTGGAACAGGAATAGTCTTTCTGGTGATGCGCAGCAAGACGCCTGGTTTCTTAAAGAAAGGATTCTACTCATCCGTCGGAATATTTTTGGGAGCACTTATTCTCATGCTTGTCTCTCTATATTCATTAGATGGTCCTGATGAGAAAAATGTAGCTTCCAAGACGCAAAGCAATTTTACACCTGACGACGTCACCATTGTCGAAGCGGAAGAATCTCCATCTGTCTTTTCTTACGATGAATCGTCTGCATTTGCAGACAAAAATGGAAACTTTACTCTACCGATTAAAGTGGAAGTAGGATACACTGCTGAAATCGATGAGTTTGACACTGTGGATGAAGCTGAACTAAAAGAAGTGGGAACAGATATGTATGAACTGACTGGTAGTATAGACAAAGGTGATACTACAGGTAGTTACTACATCGTGTTTACAAAAGGCGATGACACTGTAGGAGAGCGTATATATATCGACAACGATCTTGCTTATGATTCTAAGCTCGATACATCTGTTCCCGAAGTGTCCACTAATGATGGGTATATTTTGGATGTAGAAATGGATGTAGAGGAAGTAATGGGAGAATACCTGGGAGTAGATGACGAGGAAGTAGCAGTCCTCGAAGAAATACAAGTGAACGATAATGCAGGGAAGAATGACGGTAGCAAGTTAATCCTCATTCATCTCAATACGCCTATGGGATTGACGAGCAATAAAACGCAGCAGAAAATTGACATGCAAACTCTTGAAATCACTAAGGCAATTTATGAGAATCCATCTATCGATTTTGACATCGACAGTATCACTTACTTTTGGTCAGTTCCGATAGCTGATAAAGAAGGAACCATCGAGAATGTCTTTGCTTCTAAAATTTCTTTGGAAAGAAAGACGCTCGATTCATTGAACTATGATCGATTGAAGGGTATCGACGTCAAGCAGGTATCTGACCAATATCAGTCAGACATTAAATAACCAGGCACATTCTTTGTGCCTCTTTTTACACACTCAAAAAGAACATACATTCCCATAGAGAGAGAGGGATTACATGGCTCCAACAGAATCGTCTCTCGAACAATTTGTGAGAGAGTTTTACAACAATAATGGAATTACTCAACCTGGACAACTTGGAATCCAAAATATTGCACCTTTGGTTGGTCTGGAAGTTATTATTCACCCTGAAATTTCACTGTATTGGAATGACACTATCGTAATCAGAAGAGGAACAGAGCGGGAACATTGGCAGCGCTTTGGTCATGAGGTATGTCATTTCTTACGACACTGTGGCGATCAACGCTATATGCATCAGTTATTTATTGAATTGCAGGAAAATCAAGCAAGGAATTTTGCATATCATTTCTGCATACCTACTTTTATGCTCCAACGGATTAGATTGCCCCCAGACCTACGGGAAGCCGTCTATTTGATAGCAGAAACGTTTAACGTAGAGTATGCATTCGCGGAAGAACGGCTAGTACGATACCGGAAAAAATTATACATAGCGTCAAACGCTTGAATACATTGAGGAGGAATTAAATTGGCATCTTTTAAAGACGTAGGAAACGGAAAGTTTAGACTGTTTGTCGAGTTAGGGTACGACGCAAAAGGAAGACGAATCAGGAAAACGAGGACTGTCGCCGCAACTGGTCCACGTCAGGCAGCGAAACTATTGGCTGCCTATGAAGTGGAAGTGAATAACAGTGTGCACATCGACCCTGAACGATTGACGTTTACGGAGTTTGTGGATAAGTGGAAAGAAAACTATCTTGGTACATCATTAGCGGCATCAACTGGCGAAGTGTATGAAGGGATTTTAAAGCACATTATCCCCTACTTCGAAAGTAAATTCATTAAGGATATCACGACGTTTCATTTAATCCAGTACTTTGCCAATGAAGCCAAAGCCGGAAACGGATCACTTGAAAAGAAGTACAACATTCTTATGTCGATTTTTAAGTACGCTGTTGAGTGGAAAGTTATTGCAGAGAATCCTATGCTAGATGTAGACAAACCGAAAAAACTGAAGAAAAAAACACAATTCTACAATCGGGAAGAGATTTCATTGTTATTGAAAGAAATCCAAGTACTCGAACCGCGACATCAATTAATGATTAAGCTCGCCTTGGTGGGAGGACTGCGACGCGGTGAAGTCTTGGGGATTGCGTATGATCAAGTGGACTTTACGAAAAACCGGATTCACATTAAGCGTTCACTGCAATATACAAAGAAGGATGGGTTGAAACTTAAGGGTACTAAAACTGAAGATGAACGCACCGTAACGTTTCCGGAGTCTTTAATGAAGGAACTCCACCGTTATTATATTCGGCAGTTGAATGAACGGATGGAAGTCGGGAACTTGTGGAAAGGTTTTAAGGATATTACGGGCGAGGAAGTCATGCTGTTTGTCTCTGATGATTTTGGTGTGCCCTATCAGCCAAATGCCGTCACTCGTTTTTGGGGTAGATTTATGGAACGAAGTGGTTTGAAACGGATTCGTTTTCAAGACTTACGTCACTCATCTGCTTCCTTGATTTTAAGTGAAGGCGTAAATATGAAAGTACTGCAAAATAGATTAGGTCACCGGAACATCAAAACGACCCTTAATATTTATTCACACATTACGGAAAAAGACGACGAAAAAGCGAGCGATGTTTTCAGGGATTTGCTATGATTTTTAGCGATTTAGAAAAATTGGTCACACATCGGTCACGAAGGCACAAAAAAACAAGCCCTAGACATCCGGTCTAATAGGCTTGTTTTGGAGGAAAACCGTTGTTCCGACGGCTTTCCCGAGGGTTTGGCACCCAATGATTCCTACTGGGCTCGAACCAGCGACCTCTACCCTGTCAAGGTAGCGCTCTCCCAGCTGAGCTAAGGAATCGGGAATATTTCAAGTGGCTGAATTGACAAGATATCGCTTGATGTAAACACGACGTCACTTAGCACATTTATGATAATACCATGATCCTGGAATTCTTGCAATACAATTTCGTGAAATAGTTTTAGGGTGCGTGCCATCCATTCACCTCTCCTCTCCCAATGCATACATTGAAGTAGGGAGTTTTTCGGATAGGAGGGTGCGCCGTGGTAAATCCTGATAGTCTGGATTTTATAGGTGTTGAAGTCGGCGGGCAAGCTGCCAAAATAGATGTGATTGGGAGTGTCATCACCATTATCGGAGAATCCATCTCAACTTATGCTGCTGTGCTCGCAATTGAAGAAGAAAAAAACGAAAAAAAGAATGCTCCAAATAATGAGGATTTAGTGAATGAGTTAAAAGAGATGAAAGAGCAAATTCTGTACTTAACGACTGAAATTCAATCACTTAAGAAAAACCAAAGCAGGGATCGTCCATGGCGCCTTTGAAAAGGCGATGGTGCTGTCCCTGCTTAATTTGTTTATAGAGGCTAGGTACCTTTACTTCGAAAGTTCATCCAAAGCTAAAACCTTCAGGGAAAGAAGTTCTTCTTCAGTAAGACGGCTTTCAACTTGCTGCAATAATTGCTGTTGCTCTTGTGCAGTCATTCCAGACTGAGCTTTTTTCTGCATATCCTGCAATTCGCGAACACTGAATTTCTTCAGCACAACGCGAGTTGCCTGCTCTTTCGTTTGAATAGGCAATTTACTGCGGTCTGCTGTTTTAGCATCTTGTAAATACGCTTGAACTTCTGGATTACTATTGATTTCTTGTTTAACTGAATCTAATTGTCCGCTGTTCTCCAATTGAGTCGTTACATGATCCATCGCTTTATCAGCAATCCAATTCGTTCCGAAATAATAGGCCGCTCCTAGTAATAATGCCAGTACAACAATTGTCGCAAACAGTCTTTTGATAAACTTCACGTCCGTCTTCCTCCTTCATTTCGTTACCTAATAGACGATGCTCCTCTTACAAAGTTTCAAAAAACAAGCCCGCCTGCAGGATTTAACAGACGGGCAGGAATTATACAGTTGCTGTTTCTTTCTCTTTTTTCTTCTTGTCTTTCGTAACCAGTTGAATTGCAAAGAGGATAATGAAAAGACCAAGCCCAATGAAATCTGTTTTAGTCTCAGGATAGATCAGCATGAATCCAGTTGCCGCTGTAATAATGCGCTCAATCCAGTTCAGTTTACGATACCAATAGCCAATCAACCCGGCACCGATCGCAATCATCCCGACAATGGCCGTGGCGGTCACCCATATAATCTCGCCTACACTCGAGTCAATCATGAGCATCGCAGGATTAAAGACAAACATATACGGGATGATGAACGCCGCAATCGCAAGTTTCGCTGAGGTCACCCCCGTTTTGATAGGGTCCCCGCCAGATATACCGGAGGCAGCAAACGCAGCCAGTGCAACAGGCGGCGTGATATCTGCAATAATACCAAAATAGAATACGAACAAGTGAGCAGAAATCGCAACCACTACTGGAACTGTCGCATCTGGCGTTTCCAGCATCAGCAAGGTAATAATAGCTGGTGCTGCAATTGTAGATGTGATGACGTAGTTCGCTGTCGTTGGAGAGCCCATGCCAAGTACGATTGCTGCAAACATTGTAAAGATAAGTGTCAGTAAGATGTTACCGCCTGCAGCAGAAACAAGACCGTTGGCTAAGCTTAGTCCAAGTCCTGTCTTAACCACTACTCCGACGATAATCCCCGCACATGCTGTCGCAGCAGCTACAGCTAATGCTGTCCGTGCTCCATCAACTAGTGCTTGAATAATATCTTTAATGCTAAGACGCGTTTCTTTATTGAAGGAACTTACTACGAGCGTCAAAACAATACCGAGTAATGCTGCTTTCATCGTTGGAACACCTAGCAGCAAGAACACGATAATACCAATAATAGGAAGCAGTAAGTAAATCTTCTTGAGCGTTTCTTTCCGATTCGGTATTTCATCAGCGCTCATACCTTCAAGACCGATACGCTTCGCTTCAAAATGTGTCATAATCCAAATTCCAGTAAAATACAACAGCGCTGGAATTGCTGCAGCTTTCGCAATTTCCCAATACGTAACTCCGCCAATGAATTCGACCATCAGGAACGCAGCGGCTCCCATGATTGGCGGCATGATTTGTCCACCAGTTGAAGCAGCTGCTTCAACTCCGCCAGCAAATTCTTTACGATAACCAAGTTTCTTCATCATAGGAATGGTGTAAGAACCGGATCCTACAACGTTTGCAACAGAACTTCCTGAAATTGTTCCTTGTAGCGCACTTGAGAAAATCGCAACTTTTGCAGGTCCACCTGTCAATTTACCCGCAAGAACAACTGCCAGGTCATTGAAGTAATTTCCCACTCCTGTTTTCACAAGAAATGCTCCGAACAAGAGGAACACAAATATAAATGTTGCGGATACACTAATCGGCGTACCTAGAATACCATCCGTTGTATAGAACATGAGTTGTACTAGACTGTCTACGTCCTGGCCACGGTGTGCAAGGAACCCAGGAAAATAAGGTCCGAAAAATGCATAAACTAAAAATATGCCAGAAATAATGGTGATTGGTAGACCAACAGCGCGTCTAGCTGCCTCCATCGTTAACAGAACAGCTAAAATTCCGACGATTAAGTCTAAATCCGATACACGGCCTACTCTCAAAATGAGCTCATTCATATTGAGCGGCCAATATAACCCGATTCCTATTGAAACAATTGATAAAATCACATCATAAAATGGAACCTTATTCCGCTTCACACCTGGCTTTTTACGTGCCGGGAAGAGCAGAAATATCAAAGACAGGGCAAATCCTAAGTGAATTGAACGCTGTATATATGCAGTGAAGGGTTTTCCGATGGATGTGTATAATTGAAAAATTGAAAAGGCCAATAAACCAAAGAAGACAATTTTACCGAATAACCCGGCTAAATTTCTCGTATTAGATTCCGGATCATATTTTTGAAGAAGCTCCAGCTGTTCCGCTTCCGAAAGCGTATCAAACCTCTCATCATTTGGATCCATTATCGGTTCCGCTTTCAGTTCTTTTTTTCGCTTTGTCATTCAAGTTAACTCCTTTCATGAGTTCATATATCGTTAATTTTTTCACACAGAACTCGTAGGAATGTCCGCGTTCTAAGTAGGCTTTCAAATCTTTTTCAATTCCTTTGTATTGAAACGCTAATTGTGCGTCTACATCTCCGATATACAATACAAAAGAATCGATCACTTTGTCTTTATATGTAAGAGTATATATGCCATCTTTCGTTACAGATAATGTTTCTCCATCTTCCGCATATGCCGGGAGTCCAATTCCGACATCTTCATAACGCATCGTTAAAAACTTTAATGAGTAATCCGACTGCACACGGTACGTTTCGTATACATTCGTTAAAAAAATTGAATGGACATAACGGATTTGAAATTCCGAGTCATCTTTTATTGGCAGGTACACCAGTTCAGGATTGTCTGTCCGAGTTTCTGTAAACGTAAATGCACGCTGCACGGGCACGGCAATAACAACGACTATCAGAATACCTGCGATCAATGCTGCTAGCGGAATCTTCCATCGCTTCATCCGCTCACCTCTTTATAAAGTTCTCTGAATGAAGAAGGGACGGATGAAGCATCGATCGCCTCACCGCCCCATTCCATCATTCATCTCTTATTTGTTTACTTCATCAAAGTACTTTTGAGCGCCTGGGTGAACTGGAATACCAATTCCATCAAGACCCGTTTCAGCTTTAATCAACTTACCTTTAGCGTGTTGAAGTTTTGGCGCGTTGTCGTAAATTGCTTTCGTAATTTCATAAGCAAGATCTTCAGGTACTTCGTTTTGGATAACAAGCATAGCGCCTACTGAAACAGTAGGTGTATCTTCAGCCAAACCATAAGTTCCAGCTGGAATTACTTCTTTAGCATAGTACTTATACTTGCTGATTAGCTCATCAGCCTTGTCATCCTCAACAGGTACTACAAATACTTTTGCAACTGCGTTTAGTCCTTCAACAGCACCAGTGGGTGTTCCAGCCGTGATGAATGCTGCATCAATCTGACCTGCTTGCAAACTTTCTTGAGACTCCCCAAAGTCCAAGTTTTGTGGCTTGATGTCATCCATCGACAATCCATGGATTTCAAGAAGCTGCTCTGCGTTCGCATACGTACCAGAACCAGGAGCACCAACAGAAACTTTCTTGCCTTTCAAATCTTCAAATGTTTTGATGCCTGTTTTTTCGAGTGTTACAAGTTGAACAGTTTCAGGATAAAGCGCGCCGATTGCAGATACTGTATCGACTTTATCGCCTTCAAACATCATTTCGCCTTCTTGAGCATAGTACGCAATATCCGTTTGAACGAATGCGATTTCAGCTTTACCATCTTTAAGTGCAGTCATGTTAGCAGCTGACGCTTGAGAAACTTCAGCCGATGTTTTCACGCCTGTATCACTTTCGATGAATTCAGCAATAGCTCCGCCAAGTGCATAGTACGTACCTTGCGTTCCGCCAGTTAAAACACTGAGGAACTTGTATTCTTTATCACTGCTATTTGAATCCCCTTTTGCCCCATCATCTTTCGCTGCATCGTCTGATGTACCACACGCTGCAAGTGCAAGCACTGCAATGAGTAACATCGAGATGAGTCCTAAAAGTTTCTTATTCATCTAATGACCCCCTATTTATCTAATAGTCTAGTAGTGTATATTCTACCATGTAAGCGGGTTCAATTGTCAATCCTTTTCAGAAAACAAAAATAGTTGAAATCGTTTTCATTACACGGAAATAAAAAAAGAAAAGAGCGATTATCCACTCTTTCCATCTCTATGTTTTCATTCTTATGTTACTTTGCCGCATCTTTTACATCGTCAAACGTTAAGCCCGCTTCTTCCAGATCTCGTGATCGATGGGCAATTCTTGCTGCTGCACAGGAGGCGACACTCGCTACTAAATCATCTAAAAACGTATGCACCTTGTTCCCTTTTTTAGTATCTAAATCATTGATAATCCCCACTTTGTTTTTATCCAAGTGGCCAAATGTCGTCACGGCAATCGAACCATACGTAAATACCGCTCCCAGTGCAATCGTTTCGTCCACCCCGAAGAGGCCTTCATCCGATTCAACAATTTCCTGTAACGGAGTAGATAACTTGCCTTGCTCACAAAGCTCGTCCAGCTCGATACCTACTAATATCGCATGTTGAAGCTCCCTCTTTTTCAATACATTCACGACTGAATCTACACACTGTTCAAGTTGCAGCTCTTCGTTATAAGGAGCTTGCATCTCATAGACGATTTTCGCGATATCTAGTAATTCTACACCGCGGCGCTGTAATGCCTCCTTTGTAGCAGCTGCAATTGCTTCTGAGCTGACTTTACTTTTTCCATCAAACATGCCAATCATCTCCTTCTAGTTTCTAACTGTAACGATTTTCCGTCAATCGTGCACATTATACCCTCTACTCATCGTATGATACAATCTCCTTGAGTAGACTTGTGAAGGAGGCAGCAAAATGAACTACGGAAAGATTCATGATGTTCAATTTTATAGCGAATCACTTCAGGAAGAAATGGAACTTCTCATTCATCTTCCTTATAATTATTCTCCACTTTATAAATACTCTGTACTTTTCGCATCAGACGGAAAAGACTATTTTCAGTACGGAAGAATTGGAAAAGTTATTGATGAGTATTTAGATAAGGAAGAAATCGAAAATGTCATTGTAGTTGGCATTCCTTACAAATCCGTTTCGGAACGCCGCAGAATGTATCATCCTGACGGCGACAGGCAAAAGGATTATATTCGTTTTCTCGTCCACGAGCTTATGCCCTATATAGACGAGCATTATCCAACGTACCAAATTGGCGGCGGCCGCGGTTTAATCGGTGATTCTTTAGCTGCTACAGTTTCTTTACAAACCGCATTGCAATACCCGAATTGTTTCGGCAAAGTCATCCTTCATTCCCCTTATGTGAACGAGAAAGTGCTCGAAGCCGTCAAATCAGCTAAAAATCCATCTGGTCTATCGGTTTATCATGTAATTGGAACTGAAGAAACTCAAGTCGTTACAACTGTCGATGGAAAGCAAGATTTCTTGACGCCAAACAGAGAACTCAACAAAATATTCGAGAATAAAGGATTTCCATACTTCTATGAAGAATTTAAAGGGGAGCACACCTGGAAATATTGGCAGCCAGATGTGCGGCGTGCTGTCCAAATGGTATATGGACAGTAACCAATCGGACAATTTCAAACAATTCTGCTATACTAAATAGAAGAATTGTATTCACTTTCCTAAGGAGGTTTTTTACATGAAATATGGTGTTGTAGCATTTCCATCAAAAAAATTGCAAGATCTAGCTAATGGATATCGCAAACGGTATGACCCTCACTTTGCTCAGATTACTCCACATATGACGGTTAAAGGTGTTTTCGATGCGGATGAAACTGAAATCAAAGACGTAGCAGAAGCATTGCGTAACGTGGCACAGAAGCACAAGCCTTTCGAGCTGAGCGTTTCTAAAGTGAGTACTTTCGCACCGATTACAAATACAATTTTCTTCAAAGTTGCACCGAATGATGAGTTACTGGCATTGCACAGTGCACTGAATAACGAGGAATTTTTCGGTCCGCTTCCAAAATACGCGTTTGTTCCTCATATAACGATTGCTCAAAGTTTAACTTCCGGTGAGCATGACGATATTATCGGTCAATTGAAGATGGTCGGGGCAGATCATTCAGAAATGATTGATCGCATTCACCTTCTTTATCAACTGGAAGACGGATCTTGGACAGTATATGAAACGTTCCGTCTGCAAGAGGAAAACTAAATTGTTCGAGGTAAAGTTTGCTGCGTCAGAACAAGAACGAGAAGCTGCATTTACTGTACGGAAGAAAGTATTTGTAGAAGAGCAAGGGGTTCCATTAACGATGGAAATCGATGAACATGATACGTCCGCTGACCACTTTGTCGTGTATGATGGTCCTAATGCAATTGCCGCTGGACGCATTCGAACGATTGCGAGCGAAGTTGGGAAAGTGGAACGTGTCTGTGTGTTGAAAGAATACCGCGGCCAGCATCTTGGGGTGCTGATTATGAATGCTTTAGAGGAACATGCTAAAAAGACGGGGATTCACAAAATCTTGTTGAATGCCCAGTCTTATGCAATTCCTTTTTATGAAAAACTCGGGTACGCTGTCACTTCGCCCGAATTCATGGATGCCGATATTCCTCATCGTGCGATGGAAAAACAAATGGAATCAGTAATTTAACAAAACAAAAGACCCATTCCGCTAATGGAATGGGTCTTTTGTTTTGTTTATTTTAAGCGTATTCGTTGACTGCCAATCCTTTACCAACGACCTCTGCCACTTGTTTTGAAAGAGTTGTCGGATCCGGCTGGATAAAACCTTTTTTAGCTGGAGACAAAGGGCGTTTTGAGTTTGCTTCTTCACCTAACTCCCATTCAGAATTCCTCTCCCGCTCTCGCCGAAGTACTTTTTGCCATTCTTCATATTCTGACTGTAATTTAACAGATTGAACTCTGTCAATATACGCAAAAGACGGCGAAGCGTTATCCATGCGATTTGCATACATTTGTGATTGGATATTCTGGACCGGCAGCAGGTAACCCATTGCCTCCACCTTCTCTCGTTTTTAATTGGATACAACTCTATACCCGCTTGCTAGAGAAGTTAAACCATTTTTTTATTTATTCCCCAGCATCCTTTGAATGTCCGCTATATTGACTGGCTGACCACTGGAAACCAGTGACTTGACAAGTTCGTCTTCCAGATGTTGCGGAACATTCTTATTCGCGAGCATGCCTACATTTTGAATAATTCTTCTTACTTGGCGCTCATCTTTAAAATCTGCATGTTGGATCGCATTTGCAAGTGCAAATACTTCTGTCATTGGGACACCCGTTTTTGATTCTATTTTCTTGAAGAAGGAGTCATTCATACTCCTAGTCCCCCCTCTCATTTAGCAGAACGTGCTTCCAACAATAATCAGCAAGATGAACAAGACGACGAGCAATACGAACGTCGAACCGCCTCCTTGATTACAACCACGGTCATATGCACCTTCATAGCGCGGTTCTCCGTAACAATAGTTTCCGTACATAAGAAAATCCCCCCTCTCTTCCCTGTATCCTATGCAAGGACACAGCGAAGCGGGCGGGACATTCGCATATTTATTTTTTATTGGTGATTTAGATAGTGCCTTTCGATTTAAAAATGAGGGATGCGATGAAACCAAATATGATAGCAGCACTGATTCCAGAACTCGTCACTTCAAACATACCTGTCAGTACACCGATAATTCCATGCTTCTCAGCCTCTGCAAGTGCACCGTGTGTCAGTGCGTTCCCAAACGATGTGATCGGTATCGTTGCACCTGTTCCAGCAAAGTCAATCAGCGGCTCATATAGACCGAAGCCGTCCAAGATTGATCCTGCAACAACAAGTGTACAAAGAGTATGGGCTGGTGTAAGTTTTCCAACATCCATCATCAATTGACCAATTACACATATCAGCCCGCCTACTATAAAACTTGTTATATAAATGGATAGCAATTCAAACCACTCATTTCATTTGGATTTCCACCGCATGTGCAATGCATGGAATCGTATCGCCTTGCTGATAAGAAAGCGGAGACATTAAGGATCCTGTTGCAATTAGCAGCACACGTTTATACGTTCCGGATAGCAGCTTGTCATAGACTTCAGAGAAATAAGCGGAGGCTGAACAACCGGATCCACTGGCACCAGCAAGAAATTCCGGGTGCTTGCCATAATATTCGGCTCCCGCATCACGGAATGTTTTCGATACGTTATATTCCCAGCGATCCAACAGCGTTTTAAAGAGCTCGAATCCGATTTTCCCTAAATCCCCCGTCATGATCAAGTCATAATCTTCAACTTTAGAACCGTGGCCATCCAAGTGGCGCTTAAATGTATCTGCCGCTGCAGGTGCCATTGCCGCCCCCATATTAAGCGGATCCGTCAAACCAAGATCTGTCACTATCCCGATTGTCCCGCATGTAATCATCGGGGCTCCTTCTATATAAGGAATAATCGTCGCCGCCCCTGCTGCACTCGCAGTCCATTGCGCAGTGGCAGCCTTTTGACTTCCATATTGGAGTGGATAACGGAATTGACGTTCAATCGCATTGTGCTGGCTGGAAGACCCCGCTACTATTAGTTCAGCCATTCCGGATTCTGTTAACAAAGCAGCCATCAATAATGAAGAGACCGAAGTTGCACACGCTGAAAACATGCCGATATAGGGAACTCCGATTGTACTCGCTGCAAAGTTGGACGGTGTCATTTCATTTACTAAATCGCCCATCAGGACAAACTCCGCGTCAGCCGGTGTCTTGTCCACTTTACTCAAGGCAATCATGCATGCATCTTCCATCATTTTTGCGTGACCTTGCTCATTCGTCTTTAACCCGCACCGTTCGTCATCATAATTCTTGTCAGCATATTTGCCAAAAGGACTTTTCTTCATCTCCAGCGGTCCGACAGTCACTCCGGTTGAAGCGATGACTGGTTTGGATGCAAATGTCAGTAACCCTCGTTTATTCACCAAGAAACCACTCCTAATCCAACGAGTATCGTTTTAATGAGAGCGACGACAAACGCCGAAAAAACTCCATATATAATGACTGAGCCCGCCAGTTTGAACATATTACCCCCGACACCCAGTACGTATCCCTCAGATTTATGTTCAAGTGCCGATGAAATCATGGCATTCCCGAATCCTGTTATTGGCACTGCACTCCCTGCACCGCCGACTTGCGCAATTTTTTTATAATAGCCAAATCCAGTTAAGAGCATGGATATAAAAATCATCGTTGCTACTGTTGGATTACTGGCGGTACGTTCAGTAAAATCAAAAAAACTAATATAGAAAAGTGCAACGAACTGACCGACTAAGCAAATTAATCCGCCTACTAAAAATGCAGCGATACAATTTTTCACATACTTAGGCTTAGGTGTAATCTGCTGTTGAAGTTGCTGATACTTTTTTTCATCCATTACGTCTCTTCCTTTACTAATGAACTGATTTTTTTCATCTTCTTACTATAGTTCTGTTCATCCTCTTTCTCGATCAACTTATTTGTTTCTAGCAGCACCTTACTATCGGCAGAGACTGTGACTTTCATTTCCGGATACATCTTTTCCAGCTCTTTCGTAAGTTCTTTGGCAATCTTACGCTTCTTGAATCTTTCAAATGTATTCACTCGCAGCCCTGCAATCAGCTGGTCATCGTGAATTAGAACAACCGCATTTTTAATACGATGATCTTCCTTCAATAACATTTCTGCTTTTTGTCCATCTACATCCGTTGTATTGACGGTTTTGAAACCAATTGATGTTGAACAGCCAGCCAGCATCACAAATACAAATACAAGGGGCAGTAATTTTCGAATCGCAATCCCCTCCTTTTCTTATCAGTATGTCTGATTGACTTACATTTTATTCATAACGGTTCAAGCGCCCTGTCAATAGGATGTATGCCGCCATAAGGTATAGAGAACAAACGAAAGGAGGAAAAAATCAATGAGTTGTGGATGTGGAAAGAACGAAAATACGGGGGATAAGGTGAATCCGATTCAAGGACACTGTGTTTGTGAGGCAGTTCGCTTCATTAAACGCCTTCAGGATACGCATCGGGATGAAGATTGCTTCGACTGCGATACTGATTGTTTCATGCGCCCATTGGGCAGCTTGGTGAACCCCGCAAAC
>JARIBI010000066.1 GCA_029257435.1 Sporosarcina sp.
TGTCAACCGATTGGGGGGTGGTCATGGCTGGTGTCATCGTCGTCATCATTCCGACGTTATTGCTGTTGTTTATCGGACAAAAGCAACTTCAGAAAGGTTTGTCGCAGGGGGCTTTGAAGTGATAGGGTGTTGTAGATGCGCGCTACAGACGGACGCTTTCTGTTGGTTCGACCTCAGCTGATCGGCTGACGTCGAGTTCAATTCGCCGTACTTCTGCTTTACTTAGAGAAATTCAGACAGCAGTTTACTGTAGGGCTCCGTTCTTTGCGGATTCTACAAGCAAATCCGTTACGTGAAATGGTTTTGCGGACGAATGCGGTGCGGTGGGTGCACCTAACTCGCCGACTTCCACTTTGACCAACGGGAATTGTATGTTAAAGCAAGTTTCTAAAAGTAGATGACTGGTTCAAAACTTTGGAATGGGGTGCAGAAGAAGATGAGAAAAACTGTGAAGCTTATGTTATTATTTCTAACGATTATCAGTTTGGCGGTACTGGCAGCGTGTACGAATAGTGACTCCAACACGAATGACGAAGGGAAAGACGATGCGAAAGGGGAAGCAACGAAGACAGAAGACGGCAAAGTGTCAATCGAGTTTTGGCACGCGATGTCTGGAACAGGGCAAACATCATTGGATGAAATTGTCGCGAACTTCAACGAATCACAAGATAAGTACGAAGTGAAAGCGGAATTCCAAGGGACGTATGAAGAGTCGCTGACTAAATTACGAAGTGTCGGTGGAACAAAAGATGCTCCGGCCATTACGCAAGTCTTCGAGATCGGTACGAAATATATGATCGACAGTGGTTATATTGAGCCGATCCAGAAGTTTATCGACAAAGATGATTTTAACGCAGATGAGCTGGAGCAAAATATATTGAACTATTACAAGGTGGACGATGAGCTGTATTCCATGCCTTTCAACTCTTCCACGCCGGTGATGATCTATAACAAAGATGCATTTAAAGAAGCTGGACTCGATCCTGAAAAAGCACCTGAAACGTTTTCAGAAGTTATCAATGCAGCAGCCAAGCTGAAAAAGGGTGAAATGTACGGATTCTCCATGCTGACATACGGCTGGTTCTTTGAACAACTACTCGCAACACAAGGCGGCGAGTATGTAAATGAAAACAACGGGCGTACTGGTGACGCAACCGAGGCGACATTCAATAGTGATGAGGGACGTCTCGTGTTCGAAACGCTCAATACGATGAACAAAGCAGGGACGTTCGGCAATTTCGGTACGAATTGGGATGACATCCGTGCGGCTTTTGCTTCGAAAAAAGTTGCGATGTACCTGGATTCATCCGCAGGTGTTGCGAGTGCTATCGATACAGCCCCATTTGAAGTCGGTGTTGCTTACATCCCACATGCTGATGAACTGAAACGCAATGGTGTCGTCATCGGCGGCGCATCCCTTTGGATGTCAAAAGGAATCGCTGAAGAAGAACAAGAAGCAGCTTGGGAATTCATGAAGTACTTAACGACACCTGAAGTACAGGCGAAGTGGCACTTGGATACAGGTTATTTTGCGATTAACCCGAAAGCGTATGATGAAGAAAATGTGAAAGAGAAGTGGGCGGAGTTCCCTCAATATAAGGTGACGGTCGATCAGCTTCAAGACACAGTGCCAGGGTATGCAACTCAAGGTGCGCTGATCTCGGTGTTCCCGGAATCACGTCAACAAATTGTTACAGCACTTGAAGATATGTACCAAGGAAAAGATCCGGCAGAAGCGTTGGAACAAGCGGCTGAAGGAACGAATCGTGCGATTGAAGTTGCGAATAAGACGAAAAAGTAAGAGGGATGCGCTTCGCTTTGGCGGAGCGTATTTTTGTTGTCTTGGAAGTGGGGGAGCTTGCTAAATAACGTGCTTTGAGTGTTCACCTACAGTTTGTTGAGGGATGGGCTAGGTGGGGAATCGGCCAGATGGAGAGAGAAATCGGCCGTATGGCAGGTAGAATCGGCCAAATGCCGGCCTGAATCGGCCAAATCCAGCGGAGAATCGGCCAGCTGTCAGAGTTAATCAGCATTGTGACACAATTCAAGTGCAAAAAGGGATGAATTGGTGGCGCTGCGCGCGTTGAGGGATGGGCTAGGGGGGAATCGGCCAGATGGAGAGAGAAATCGGCCGTATGGCAGGTAGAATCGGCCAAACGCCGGCCTGAATCGGCCAAATCCAGCGAAGAATCGGCCAGCTGTCAGAGTTAATCGGCATTGTGACACAATTCAAGTGCGAAAAGGGATTGATTGGTGGCGCTGCGCGCGTTGAGGGATAAAGTCCATATAATTGTGTAAATAGAAAAAGGCCACATCAATTCCTTATGCTACAATGTTCACAACCACGATCACATTGAGGAGGAATTGATGATGACC
>JARIBI010000208.1 GCA_029257435.1 Sporosarcina sp.
TCTGGCTGCAACTAGTCAACTTGATTCGCGACCAGCTTGCACTTCATCAGAATTCACCGTTATTTCAAAATTTTCATTGACTGAATGCTCATTCATATCTTAAACTAGTAAGGAACGCATCGACAAACTGCCTCAATTCATCTAGACTAGTAAGAACATTCATTACATACACACAAAGGGGAGGACATCATGACACCTTTATTAATCGCCAACTGGGTTTTATTCCTAGGTGTTGTCGCATATGGACTGGCGCTGTTTACTTACTTAATTAAAACACGCACACAATTTATCCGACTCGGGCAAAAAGAAGACTTTGATAACAATGTACAAAAACGTTTAAAAGAAGTTTGGGTTAACGTATTCGGACAAAAGAAATTATTGAAAGATAAAAAGAGTGGCTCCATTCACGTGATGTTTTTCTATGGGTTCCTGCTCGTGCAATTCGGTGCAATCGATCTCATCTGGAAAGGTTTAAAACCGGATTCACACTTACCATTCGGACCGGTTTATCCATTCTTCACGTTCTTCCAGGAGATTGTTGTAGCAGTCATCCTTGTAGCGGTTGTTTGGGCATTCTACCGTCGTTACATGGAAAAAATTGTCCGCTTGAAACGCGGCTGGAAATCAGGACTTGTCCTCATCTTCATCGGATCTCTGATGATTTCGACGCTCGTTGCAAATGGTATGAACATGATTTGGCATAACCATCCAACGACTTGGACGGAGCCTATGGCGTCAGGAATTGCAAGCGTTTTCAGTTTCCTGCCGCCAACAGCTGCAGCTGCGATTTTCTTCGTGGCATGGTGGGTTCACTTGCTTACATTGCTCACATTCCTCGTGTATGTGCCGCAATCAAAGCACGCGCACTTGATTGCCGGACCAGTCAATACGTACATGATGCGTTTTGACCGTCGCGGAAAACTTGCGCCGATCGATTTTGAAGCATTGGAAGAAATTGAAGACGAAGATGAAATGCCAACACTTGGCGTCGGCAAAATCACGGACTTCACTCAGCTGCAGATGATCGACTTGTATGCGTGCGTAGAATGTGGTCGCTGTACGAATATGTGTCCAGCCACAGGAACAGGGAAAATGCTGTCTCCGATGGACTTGATTACAAAACTGCGTGACAACTTGACGAACACAGGTGCATTGACAACGAAACAAAAGCCTTGGGTGCCAAGTTTCATGTTCAGCAACACAAAAGGGAACCAAATCGCACTTGCGGCGGGTCTTGAAGGCGCGACAATGGACGACATCTACAATCCATCTTTGATTGGCGATGTCATCACTGAAGAAGAAATTTGGGCATGTACGACGTGCCGTAACTGTGAAGACCAATGTCCAGTGATGAACGAGCACGTTGATAAAATCATCGACCTTCGCCGTTATCTCGTCATGACAGAAGGTAAAATGGATGCGGATGCACAGCGCGCGATGACAAACATCGAACGCCAAGGCAATCCGTGGGGACTGAACCGTAAAGAGAAAGAGAACTGGCGTGACGCACGTCCGGATCTTAAGATTCCGACGGTAAAAGAACTGAAAAAAGCTGACGAATCCTTCGAATACTTACTATGGGTCGGCTCAATGGGGGCATTCGACAACCGTTCACAAAAAATCGCGTTGTCCTTCGCACACTTGCTGAACGAAGCAGGGGTTTCATTCGCCATCCTTGGCAATAAAGAAAAGAACTCCGGTGACACACCGCGCCGCTTAGGAAACGAATTCTTATTCCAAGAGCTTGCGACTGCTAACATCGCTGAATTCGAAAAAGCGGAAGTGAAAAAGATTGTCACGATTGACCCGCATGCATTCAACATTTTCAAAAATGAATATCCGGACTTTGGCTTCACTGCCGAAGTGTATCACCATACCGAGTTGCTCCATGAACTTGTCCAACAAGGCCGCTTAAAACCGCAGCATGCAATCGAAGAAACGATTACGTTCCATGATTCGTGTTACCTGGGCCGTTACAACGATGTGTACGACGCACCGCGTGAAATTTTGAAATCTATCCCAGGTGTCAACTTGGTAGAGATGAAACGAAACCGTCAAGACGGCATGTGCTGTGGCGCCGGCGGAGGTCTCATGTGGATGGAAGAAGACGCAGGTCACCGCATTAACGTCGCTCGAACAGAGCAGGCAATGGAAGTGACGCCGGGTATTATTTCTTCTGGATGTCCGTATTGCTTAACGATGCTGTCGGACGGAACGAAAGCAATTGAAGTGGAAGAAACAGTCGGAACGTACGACATCGCGGAGCTTCTTGAACGTTCCGTATTTGGAGAAGGAATCGCAGACGGATCTGAATCTGAATTAGAACCAGTACTTCAGTAAAAAGAATTTGCCAGACTGCCAGATTTGTCCTACAATTGAGACAGTCGAACAGAACAGAATTGTGAATTAAATTAACCGAGGGGGAGCACCAGTGCTTCCCCTTTCTGATGAAACCTTACCGAGCGAGCGTTCAGTCGCTCCTTGCACACCGAAATGTAAACGCTATCAAAAAACTGGAGGATGATGAAAATGGTTAAAACAGTATTGATTGACGGCGCACGAACTGCTTTTGGAAAAATGGGTGGCACACTGCAAACCCTTACTGCAAGTGATTTAGGCGGAGCGGCGATTAAATCCGCGCTGGAACGCTCGGGAGTGGAAGCGACAGAAGTCGACGAAGTAATTTTCGGAACTGTGCTGCAAGCGGGGCAAGGACAAATTCCATCGAGACAAGCGGCGACAAAAGCCGGGCTTCCATGGAAAGTGAAAACAGAAACGATTAATAAAGTATGTGCATCCGGTATGCGCAGTGTAACGCTTGGCGATCAGCTCATCCGACTGGGGGATGAAGAAGTCATCGTTGCAGGCGGCATGGAGTCCATGTCGAACGCACCGTACTACTTGCCAAAAGGTCGTTTCGGATTACGCATGGGCGATGCAACTCTTGTTGATGGCATGATTTACGATGGCCTTTCCGATTCGTTTTCACCAGGAAATGTTCACATGGGGACATTCGGAAACTCAACAGCTGAAGCGTTCAACGTGACGCGTGAACGTCAAGACGAATGGGCATTGCGCAGTCATCAGCTTGCTGTAGCTGCTATGGAGAAAGGACTGTTCGCTGAAGAAATCACACCTGTTGAAATTCCTCAGCGTAAAGGCGACCCGATCGTCGTTGATACAGACGAAGCACCGCGAAAAGATACGTCACTCGAAGTGTTGGCGAAACTTCGCCCGGCATTCGGTAAAGACGGATCTGTCACTGCGGGGAACGCACCCGGTGTAAACGACGGCGCATGTGCACTCGTATTGATGAGTGACGAGCGAGCAGAACGCGAAGGCAAAAACGTTCTCGCAACGGTGATTGGCCACGCAGAAGTTGCAGTGGAGCCTGAAAACTTCCCGCAAACTCCAGGGCTGGTGATCAATGAAATCCTGGCTAAAACAGGGAAATCGATTGAAGAAATTGACCTATTTGAAATCAATGAAGCATTTGCAGTTGTTGCACTCGCGAGTTCAGATATTGCAAAACTCGACCCGGAAAAAGTGAACGTCAACGGCGGCGCAGTCGCACTTGGTCACCCAATCGGAGCGAGCGGTGCACGTATCATCTTGACGCTTGCGTACGAACTGAAGCGCCGCGGCGGCGGGATCGGCGTTGCAGCAATCTGCTCCGGCGGAGGTCAAGGCGACGCAATTATGATTGAAGTTCCTAAACAATAATTAGCTAAGCTGTCGCTCGGGAAGTTTATGAGTGAAAAACAAAGTTTATGATCCAAGTCATAGAGGAAAGCAAGGGCTGGCTTCAATGAAGGAGCCAAATGCCCCTTTCTTTCTTCAGAAAATGCTTCGCGAAACGGAGCACACCAATTAATCTTGGTTTTGATTGGTAAAGTGCACTTAGCGCGGCAGGTGAGGGCTTTTGTAAAAGTGGATTCTGTCGCGTGCGATTGGTTATGAGCGCAATTCACGAGTTTATGATCATTTTTTGATGCTTATGAGCGGGGATTTGAGGTTATGAGCGCAATTCTAGTTTTATGAGCGAAATCGTTAGTTTATGAGCATATTTCAAGTGTTATGATCATAATCGCGAGTTTATGATCATTTCTAGATTAAGAAATTGGCAACATCCATCAACACGACTTTGAAAGGATGAATCGATATGAATATTCAAAACGTAATGGTAATCGGCGCTGGTCAAATGGGCGGCGGCATCGCGCAAGTCTGCGCGCAGGCTGGATTCAACGTGACTCTCAATGATGTGAAAGAAGAATCGTATGCAAAAGGGATCGCAGTCATCGAGAAAAACTTAGCACGCAACGTTGAAAAACAGCGAATGACAGAAGACGAAAAACAAGCTGTCCTTGGACGCATTACGAAATCACTCGACATCAATGATGCGAAAAACGTCGATATCGTGATTGAGGCAGCTGTTGAAAACATGGATATCAAAAAATCCATCTTCAAACAACTGGACGAAATTGCACCTGCTCATACGATTCTTGCGACGAACACATCATCATTGCCCATAACGGAAATCGCAGCGGCAACGAAACGGCCGGAACACGTCATCGGCATGCACTATATGAACCCGGTGCCTGTTATGAAACTTGTCGAAATCATTCGCGGTTTATCCACATCAGACGAAGTGTATCAAGCGGTGGAAGAGATGACGAACAAACTTGGGAAAGTGCCTGTGGAAGTGAATGACTATCCAGGATTTGTCGCAAACCGCGTGCTTATGCCGATGATCAACGAAGCGATTTTTACATTGCAAGAAGGAGTCGCAACGAAAGAAGCAATCGACGAAGTGATGAAACTTGGAATGAACCACCCAATGGGACCGCTTCAACTCGCAGATTTCATCGGACTCGACACATGCCTGTACATTTTAGAAACGCTGCAAGAGGGTTATGGCGATCCGAAATACCGTCCTTGTGCATTGCTTCGTAAATACGTAAACGCTGGATGGCTCGGTAAAAAATCAGGGCGAGGCTTCTACTCGTACTCATAAAAGGAGACTAACATATGGATTTCCATTTCACCGAAGAACAGCAGATGATGCGCAAACTGGTCAAGGACTTTGCCAAAGCGGAAATCGAACCATTCATTCCTAATTTGGAAGCAGATGAATTCCCAGCTGAAATCGTTAAAAAGATGGGGGAACTCGGGCTTATGGGAATAACCGTTCCTGAAGAGTACGGGGGCGCCGGTATGGATTTCGTCTCGTACATCAGTGCAATCCACGAGCTATCAAAAGTACACGCAACAGTCGGAGTCATTTTGTCTGTACATACATCCGTCGGAACGAATCCGATTCTCTACTTCGGAACAGATGAGCAGAAAGAACGCTATTTAAAGAGAATGGCGGCTGGCGAATTACTGGGCGCATTCTGTCTGACAGAACCTGCATCCGGCTCAGACGCGGGCTCCCTCAAAACACGCGCTGTGAACAAAGACGGCGGTTACGTGCTGAATGGTTCGAAAGTATTCATCACCAATGGTGGGGAAGCGGACGTATACATCGTCTTCGCCGCAACGGATCCATCAAAAGGTTCGTATGGAATATCCGCGTTCATCGTTGACGGCGACACTCCAGGATTAATTATCGGGAAAAACGAAGAGAAGATGGGCATGCACGGCTCACGCACCGTCCAGCTCACGTTCGAAGACATGTTTGTACCTGAAGCCAACTTGCTGGGTGAAGAAAATGCCGGTTTCAAAATTGCGATGGCCAACCTCGATGTCGGCCGAATCGGAATCGCCGCACAAGCGCTCGGCATTGCAGAAGCCGCGCTTGAAGCCGCTGTTGATTACTCGAAAGAACGCGTCCAATTCGGCAAACCAATCGCTGCGAACCAAGGAATCGGCTTCAAAATTGCTGATATGGCCACCGCTTCAGAAGCGGCGCGATTACTCGTATACAGAGCAGCTCAACTGCGCGCTGAAGGCAAACCATGCGCACAAGAAGCTTCAATGGCGAAATTATTCGCCTCCCAAACGGCAATGGACAACGCCATCGAAGCCGTCCAAGTATTCGGCGGCTATGGCTACACGAAAGACTATCCCGTCGAGCGCTACTTCCGTGACGCGAAAGTCACTCAAATCTACGAGGGCACGAGCGAAATCCAACGCATCGTAATTTCTAAGAATCTGACGAAGTAATTTATAGATTAGTTTTGGAATAAACCCCGCTAGGCGATGTGATCAAGCGAGCAGTGAATCCGCTCAAGCCGGCGGAGAAGTGATTAAGCATGCAGTGAATCCGCTCAAGCCGGCGGAGAAGTGATCAAGCGAGCAGTGAATCCGCTCAAGCCAGTGGGAAAGTGATCAAGCGAACGGCGAATCGACTCAAGCCAGCGGGAAAGTGATCAAGCAAGCCACCAATCCGCTCAAGCACCCAACGAAACCAATAGAAAAGAGGAACTCAAAATGAACTTTACACTTTCTGAAGAACACGAAATGATCCGCAAGATGGTCCGCGACTTTGCAGAAAAAGATGTCGCGCCGACAGCAGCTGAACGCGATGAAGAGGAACGCTTCGACATGGACATTTTCAAAAAGATGGCGGAACTCGGGCTTACGGGGATTCCTTGGCCGGAAGAATACGGCGGCATTGGCGGGGATTACCTCGCATACGTTATCGCAGTCGAAGAATTGTCACGCGTTTGTGCATCAACTGGCGTTACACTTTCCGCGCACACATCTCTCGCTGGATGGCCGGTTTTCAAATACGGAACGGAAGAACAGAAGCAAAAGTATCTACGTCCAATGGCTGAAGGATCGAAAATCGGTGCGTATGGACTGACAGAACCTCAATCAGGATCTGACGCGGGCGGTATGAAAACAACGGCTAAGCTCGACGGTGACGACTACATCCTAAACGGATCGAAAATCTTCATCACCAACGGCGGCATCGCGGATATTTACATCGTTTTCGCTGTCACAGACGCAGACTCGAAACATAAAGGGACAACGGCTTTCATCGTGGAAGCGGACTACCCAGGCTTCTCTGTCGGGAAAAAAGAGAGAAAGCTTGGCATTCGTTCATCACCAACAACGGAAATCATCTTTGACAACTGCCGCGTGCCAAAAGAAAACATGCTCGGTGAAGAAGGTCAAGGTTTCATTATCGCGATGAAAACATTGGATGGCGGACGCAACGGAATCGCTGCACAAGCGGTCGGTATTGCTCAAGGTGCATTGGATGCTGCAACAGGTTACGCAAAAGAGCGCGTGCAATTCGGGAAGCCGATTGCTGCGAACCAGGGAATTGGGTTCAAACTCGCTGATATGGCGACTGCCACGGAAGCATCTCGTCTATTGACGTACCAAGCTGCATGGCTTGAGTCTAACAATCTGCCATACGGAAAAGCATCTGCAATGGCGAAACTCATGGCGGGCGACACAGCGATGAAAGTTACAACAGAAGCTGTTCAAGTCTATGGCGGATATGGATATACGAAAGACTATCCAGTTGAGCGCTTCATGCGTGATGCAAAAATCACACAAATCTATGAAGGTACGCAAGAAGTGCAGCGACTCGTCATCTCCCGTATGCTGACGAAGTAAAAAGGGGGTCAGATGATGGAACTGAAACACCAAGTAAAGTCGTCTGTAAAAGATGGCGAGTTGATCGAAAAAAGACGCGAACAAATTATTCAAGGCGCTGTCCGCCTGTTCAAGCAAAAAGGGTTCCATCGCTCAACGACGCGCGAAATCGCAAAAGAAGCGGGCTTTAGTATCGGGACACTTTACGAATACATCCGCACGAAAGAAGACGTGCTGTACCTCGTTTGTGACACGATTTATGATGAAGTGCAGCACCGTCTGTCAGGCATTGCTGACGAAGAAGCGACGATTGACGGGCTCACGCGCGCAATCGACGTCTACTATCGGCTAGTCGATGACTTATCGGATGAATTCGTTGTCATGTACCAGGAATCGAAATCATTGCCAAAAGACGCACTTGATTATGTGCTGAAAAAAGAACGTGCAATGACGGGATTATTTGAATCGCTGCTCAGTGCGTGTGCTGAAGCTGGGGAGCTTCGTATTGCAAAGAGCAGCGTTAAGCTCGCTGCTCACCACATCGTCATTCAAGGGCAAATGTGGGCATTCCGCAGATGGGAACTGCAGCAAATGTATCAGTTAGACGGCTATATTGAATTTCAAACCGATCAGCTCTTGAACGGATTAGTGAAACCTGTCAGCAACTAACGGCTGGGGAAATGGAAAACAACGCAAAAGGGGTGCACGAATATGGCAACAGCTGAAACGCAGCAGGAAATTTATAAACCGACACATCACGTGCGATTTGTGACAGCATCGAGTCTATTTGACGGACATGATGCGAGCATTAACATTATGCGCCGCATTTTACAGTCAACAGGTGCGGAAGTAATTCACCTCGGACATAACCGCTCTGTCGAAGAGGTCGTGAACGCGGCAATCCAAGAAGACGTCCAGGGAATCGCGATTTCATCGTACCAAGGCGGCCATGTCGAGTATTTCAAATACATGTACGATCTATTGAAAGAGCGCGGCGCTGGCCATATTAAAATCTATGGCGGCGGGGGCGGAGTCATTATCCCGAAAGAAATCAAAGAGCTGCACCAATACGGCATTGCTTGGATTTTCTCGCCTGAAGACGGTCGTAAACTTGGCCTTCAAGGGATGATTAACCGCATGGTCGAAGAGTGTGATTACGCGACGGAAGTGAAGGACGAAATGGCTTATTTGGAGCAAGTCGAAACGACAAAGCCCGAACTGCTTGCGAACCTTATCACGTATGCCGAAGAGCATTATGCGGATCAAGACGAGAAAGCCAACACGTTATTGAACCGTGCGCGCGAAATGTCGAAAGGGACACCGGTTCTCGGGATAACGGGAACAGGCGGAGCCGGAAAGAGTTCATTAACAGATGAATTGATTCGCAGATTCCTTCATGAACTGCCTGACCGGAAAGTCGCGATTCTATCCATCGATCCGACGAAACAAAAAACGGGCGGCGCGCTTCTTGGTGACCGGATCCGGATGAATGCAATCTTCAACAAACGCGTATTCATGCGCAGTCTCGCAACTCGCGGGTCCCGTACAGAACTTTCAGGTGCGCTAAAAGATGTGCTCGATATCGTCAAAGTGGCGGGATATGATCTGATCATCGTGGAAACGAGCGGGATCGGGCAAGGGGACGCAGAAATTGACGAAGTTTCAGACGTTTCGATGTACGTCATGACGAGCGAATTCGGTGCGCCATCCCAACTTGAAAAGATCGACATGATCGACTTTGCAGATTTGATTGCCATCAATAAATTCGAGCGTAAAGGCTCAGAAGACGCATTGAGTCAGGTCCAAAAGCAGTACCAGCGCAGTCGTCTTTTGTTTGATCAATCATTGGATTCTATGCCGGTATATGGCACAATCGCAAGTCAGTTCAATGACAAAGGGACAAATACGTTATTTGCTGCGATTGTGGATACGCTCAATAAAAAATGCGGCAGCGACTGGACGACGTCTTACACAGAATTCGTGAAAACACAAAAACAAAACGTCATCATCCCGAATGATCGTCTCCAATACTTGCGTGAAATTGCGAACACGGTCCGCGGCTACCATAAACATGCAGAACAGCAAGCACACCTCGCGACGCGTTTGTATCAGCTTGAAGGTGCTCTCGCAGAAGTGCGTGAGAAAACGCCTGATGATGCACTCGTGAACTCGCTTGAAACGCTACAGGATAATGTGCGCGATGAAATGACAGCTGAATCCCGACGTATTCTCGATAACTGGAACACGTTGAAAGATTCGTATGAACAAGACGAATTTGTGACGAAAATTCGGGATAAAGAACTCCGGACAGCACTTACGACAACGAGTTTATCCGGATTAAAAATCCCTAAAGTCGCGTTGCCAAAGTTCAAAGATTACGGCGAAATCATCCGTTGGGTCTACAAAGAGAATGTTCCTGGATCGTATCCGTACACAGCTGGCGTCTTCCCGTTCAAACGTGAAGGGGAAGATCCGAAGCGTCAGTTCGCGGGAGAAGGAACACCGGAACGTACCAATCGCCGGTTCCATTACTTGTCGAAAGACGATGATGCAAAACGTCTGTCTACTGCCTTTGACTCCGTGACACTTTACGGCGAAGACCCGGATGAGCGTCCGGATATTTACGGAAAAGTAGGAGAATCTGGCGTTAACATTTGTACATTAGAGGATATGAAGAAACTCTATGATGGATTTGACTTATGCGCGCCTGCAACATCCGTTTCGATGACAATCAACGGCCCAGCGCCGATTATTTTAGCAATGTTCATGAACACTGCGATTGATCAGCAAGTGAAGAAACAGGAAGAAGAACTTGGCCGCACGTTATCTGTAGATGAATTCACGGAAGTCCGGGAAGCAACGCTGAAAGTCGTTCGCGGCACTGTGCAGGCCGATATTCTGAAAGAAGACCAAGGGCAAAATACATGTATCTTCTCGACAGAATTCGCGCTTCGTATGATGGGGGATATCCAGCAATATTTCATCAACAAAAAGGTTCGGAACTATTATTCTGTCTCCATTTCGGGCTATCACATTGCCGAAGCTGGTGCGAATCCGATTTCACAGCTCGCATTCACACTCGCTAACGGCTTCACGTACGTTGAATATTACTTGAGCCGCGGGATGAACATCGATGACTTCGCACCGAACTTATCGTTCTTCTTCTCGAACGGTCTCGATCCCGAGTACACAGTGATTGGCCGCGTGGCACGACGCATCTGGGCAGTCGCGATGCGCGAGAAATACGGCGCAAACGACCGCAGCCAGAAGCTGAAGTATCACGTCCAGACATCCGGCCGTTCGCTTCACGCACAAGAAATCGATTTCAATGATATCCGGACGACATTGCAAGCGCTCATGGCTTTGCAGGATAACTGTAACTCGCTTCATACAAATGCGTATGATGAAGCGATTACAACACCGACAGAGGAATCCGTCCGCCGTGCAATGGCGATTCAGATGATCATCACAAAAGAGCACGGTCTTTCGAAGAACGAAAACCCGCTCCAAGGATCATTCATCGCAGAAGAACTGACAGATCTTGTCGAAGAAGCAGTCCTTCAGGAATTCGACAAACTCAACGACCGCGGCGGCGTTCTCGGATCAATGGAAACGCAGTACCAACGTGGAAAGATCCAAGAAGAATCCATGCTGTATGAGATGAAAAAACACTCAGGCGAACTCCCAATCATCGGAGTCAATACGTATTTGAACCCGAACCCGCCATCTGAAGAAGACATCGACAGCATGGAACTCGCACGCGCCACACAAGAAGAAAAAGAAACACAAATCAAAAACCTGCGCGCGTTCCAATCTGCGCACAGCAGCGAAGCAGAACAAGCACTCACAGACTTGAAACAACTCGCCATCTCTGGCGGCAACATCTTCGAGGCCCTCATGGACACCGTAAAAGTCGCAAGCCTCGGCCAAATCACCAACGCCCTATACGAAGTAGGCGGCCAATACCGCCGCAACATGTAACAAAAAAGAGCGGGGGAAATCCCTCGCTCTATTTAGTGCTTATTTGTATGTAACTTGTGGAATTGGAATAGGGTTCACTTACTAATATCCATCCGCGTAAAATGACAGCTGCGTGCTATATATGTTTTCTACGTTTAACAATAGCTTAAAGAGATACCTCTCTCCTCGAAACTGCCAGAGATTATCCTATATATCTAGAATATTCGTTGATCGAAACGAAAGGCAACCTAAGTACGCCGCGTTCTGCGGCAACGGTCGCATAACTCACATTCTGTGAGCCCGCGCCTCCTGGGACGATAAGTGAAGAATGACGACCCCGCAAGAAGCGAAGCGAACTGAGGAGGCTGAATTCAAGCCACCCGGAAAGCGTCCGCCTGAAGTGGAGATCAACACTGTCCATTACCCCGCCAGAATTTATTCACAAACAAAATGAATTTCAGTGGATTTTAAACCCAATACCCGAGTATACTATATAGAATGGCCGAAAAGGGGTGCGGAAGTTGAAGATAGCACTTCATCTTGTTATCATAATCACACTAATCGTACTGACATATCTCCTCTACGGAGAAGGATTCGGTGCAATTCCCTTCCTGCTCGCGGCCGTCTACTTACTCGTGATCAGCTGGAAAGAATTCAAGCGATTCCGTAGAACTAGAAAAACTCAGTAACAAAGCACCAGTCGAATACATGAAAAAGGCTTCAGAAAGGGCGTGCAACTCATGGACTATAAAAACATGACAAAAGAACAACTACTTGAGGAATCAATGATCGACATCAGCTTTGCAATTTTTGAAGAGCGTCGCGAACCCATTGCATTTCAAAAACTATTGGACGAAATCCGCACTCTTACAGGACGCAGCAAAAAGGAAATAGAAGAGCGCCTTCCACAATTCTATACAGACATGAACGTCGATGGCCGTTTCATGGCAATGAACGATGGCGGCTGGGCACTTCGTGAATGGTATCCAGTAGACCAAATCGAAGAAGAAACAGCACCTGTCGTTAAAACTCGTAAGAAAAAGAAAAAAGCTACAGACGATGACGACGAAGAATTGGAAGACCTGGATGACTTGGACGAGGATGAAATCTTCGAAGAAGACTATGAAGAACTAGGCGACGAAAAAGACCTCGATGACGAAGAAGAAACAGATTCGGACGAGGATGAAGTCGAAGATCCTGCCGAAGGTCTTGAAATCATTCCAGATGAAGATATCGAATTGGACGAAGAAGATGAGGAAGAAGACGAGGAAGAAGAGGAATTATAATCTTTTCTTGACTTATAAAGTCCTCCGCTATACAATCTAATTGGGCTCCTTTTTAAAGGACAAACGAACGGATGTTTAAGCGCTCCTTCTGCAGTGAAGACTGCAGCAGGGGCGTTTTTTCGTTATTAAACCGGTTGAAAATCAGCTTTTCCCGACTACAAAACACATTGGAGGAATCATTCATGACGAAATATATATTCATTACAGGCGGTGTCGTTTCCTCACTCGGAAAAGGCATAAATGCAGCATCCCTAGGAAGACTTCTTAAAAATCGCGGCTTGCAAGTGACGATGCAAAAGTTCGATCCATACATCAACATCGACCCGACGATGATGAGCCCGCTTCAGCACGGTGAAGTATTCGTCACTCAAGATGGTGCAGAAACGGATCTTGACATTGGTCACTATGAGCGTTTCATCGATATCGATTTAAACCAGTATTCTAATATTACGATGGGTAAAGTGTACTCGCTTGTTCTTCAAAAAGAACGGAACGGAGAGTATAACGGAGCGACTGTTCAAGTTATTCCGCACATTACAAACGAAATTAAGACACTCATCAAGCGCGCAGGACAAGAAATGCACGCAGATGTGGTTATAACTGAAATCGGCGGAAGTGTCGGCGACTTCGAATCATTGCCGTACCTAGAAGCGATCCGTCAAATGAAAACGGACTTAGGCAAAAACGATGTGATGTACATTCACAATACACTCGTTCCTTATTTGAAAGCTGCAGGCGAATTGAAAACAAAACCTACACAACACAGTGTAAAAGAGCTCCGCAGCCTGGGCATCCAGCCAAACATGATCGTATTGCGCAGTGAATATCCGGTTCCGCAAGAAATGAAAGACAAGATCTCGTTGTTCTGTAACATTAAGCCTGAAGAAGTAATCGAGGCGAGAGACGCAGAAACATTATACGAAGTACCGCTTCGCTTGCACGAACAAAAGATGGACGATATTGTTGTTGATTTCCTCGGGCTAGATGTAAAGCAGCCTGAAATGGATGAAGTGAAAAAACTTGTCAGCCTTGTGAAAAACCTATCGAAAACGGTTCGTGTCGCACTCGTTGGTAAATATGTGGAGTTGCAAGATGCATACATTTCACTCGTTGAAGCGATGTATCATGCAGGGTATGCATTTGATGCAGATATTGACATTAAGTGGATTAATTCTGAAGAAATCACATCGGCAAATGTTGCAGAATTACTGTCAGACGTTGACGGCTTGCTGGTACCGGCTGGTTTCGGAGAGCGCGGCGTAGACGGCATGATTCATGCAATTGCTTATGCACGTAAAAATGATCTTCCATTCCTAGGAACGGGACTTGGTATGCAACTCTCAGCAGTTGAATATGCCCGCGACGTTATGGGTCTTGGACAAGCGCATTCTGTTGAATTCGATGCCCATACGAAGGATCCAATCTTCTTATTGCACCCGGACTTCCGCAACGGCCGCGAAGACGAGAGCAAATTGCGCCTCGGAAGCTATCCATGTGAAGTGAAAAAAGGTTCAAAAGCTCACGAGGCATATGGCTCAGAGCTTGTAGAAGAACGTCACCGTCACCGCTATGAGTTCAATACTGCGTATAAAAAGCAGTTTGAAGAAGCAGGCATGGTGATTTCAGGCATTAGCCCGGATGAGCGTCTAGTTGAAATTATCGAAGTGCCAAGTCATCCATTCTTCATCGGATGTCAGTTCCATCCGGAATTCGTTTCACGTCCAACGCGTCCGCAACCTCTTATTAAGAGCTTCGTGGAAGCAGCACTCGCACACCAAAAATAATGTATAAAACCCCTC